>JAITLA010000195.1 GCA_031278145.1 Eubacteriales Family XIII. Incertae Sedis bacterium | reverse complement strand
TCGCGCATAAAACTTATTCCTCCTACGGCAACATTTTTCTTGTGACATTTCCATCTGCATCAATTCTGCTCACTTCTTTTTTGACATTTCCTCGAATCCATGCTTTTTCAAAATTTTTCAAAACACAGGGGGACGGTTCTTTTGTGTCGCATTCGGCCGGTGTTTCGAGAAACCGTGCGCAATCGGATTTTTCCTCGAAGATGTTCCGCCGGTTGATTCCGCGCATCATCACGTGATAAACGCCCGTGCCGCTTTCTTTTCTTGGTTTTCTCGTCATATTTGTATTATACGGCACAATTGTCCGATTTTCAACACAAAAAACCATCTCCATTGTGTCCGAGCTTTCAACACAAAAGAACCGTCCCCGTTGTGTTTTTCGTGAAGAGGATTCGCTTGCTTTCGAAATCATCCGGACGGCAGGCCGGGCTTGACGTAAAGCGTCCGGTTGTGCGTGAAGATCACCGTGCCGGGACGCGCGCCCGACGGCTTTTTCACATGCTTGGCGAGGGTGTGGTCCACGGGGACGTTTTCGGAGGCTCTGCCCTTGCTGTGCCAAGCCGCTATCGCGGCCGCCTCGCGCACGGCCGGCACCGGCGCCTCCCGTCCCTCCGTGAACAGGATGACGTGGGCGCCCGGTATGTCTTTCGTATGCAGCCACAGATCGCCGCCGCCGGCCCTTTTGAATGTGAGCAGGTCGTTTTCGCGGTTGTTGCGCCCGACCTCGACGCGCAGGCCGCCGCTCAGGAAATAGGTCAGGGGGGCGGTGCGCGGCTGCTTTTTTGCGGCGGCTTGCTTGCCGCGGCGCAGACAGCCCGCCTCGATCAGCTCGAGCCGCAGCGCGTCCGTTTCCTCTGCGGTCGCGGCGTTTTCTATGAAGCTGAGCACGGATTCGAGATAGGCGATCTCCTTGTCCGTTTCCGTGAGTTGCGCCTTTTTTTCCACGACGGCGGTCTTGGCCTTGCCGTACAGCTTGTAGTGGCGCTGCGCGTTTTGTACGGGGCTCATGCGCGGGTCGAGCGGGATCTCGACCGTGCCGCCGTCGTAATAATTCGTGAGGATCGCGCGGTCTTGGCCGGGCTGCAGGGCGTGCAGGTTCGCGGTCAGAAGCTCGCCGAAGAGCCTGTCCTTGTCGGCGTTTTCCGCCCGCGCCAGATCCTCGAGCAGGCGCTGTTTCTTCAAAAGCTGCTTGTCGAGGCCGGCTTGCGCCGCCCGCAGCAGACTCGCCGATTTTTGGCGAACGCGGTTTGAGGCGATGCGGTTCGTGTAATAATACGCGATGGTCGCGTCGATGTCGCCAAAGCGCAGCGCCTCGCAGGCACCTTCGAGCGAGGCGACGGGAAACGCGTGAAATTCAAGGGGTTTGCCGTCCTTGTCGAGGTACACGACCGGCGCGAAGCTTCCCGCGCGGGTTTTGTCCGCGAGCCTTTGCAGCGCGCGCAGGATCGCGTCCGCGAGCGCCCCTTCCGAGATCCCCGTGGGGTCCGCCGCGTCCGTGTCCGCAAGGGCTTCGGCGGCAAGGGCTTCGGCGGCGAACGGCCCGATGCCCTGCGTGACGGACAGGATCGCCCTCGCGGCGCGTTCCGCGCCCGGCGCGCCGCCCGCGCCCGCGAGCGCCGCGGCGATGTGCGCGCGCCCGACCGCGTACCAGGGCAGCTTGCCGTGCGAGGGCGGCTCTATATACGGGCAGCCCGGCAGGGTCTGCCGATAGCGGTTCATCTCCGGCGACAGGCGCTTGATGCTGTCTATGATGCGTTCGGATTCCGCGTCGAGCAGCAGGATGTTGCTGTGTTTCCCCATGATTTCGACCGTGAGCCGCTTGCTTTTGGAGAAGCCGAGCTCGCTTATCGTGTCCACCGTGCATTCGAGGATGCGCTCCGTGCCCTTCTGCTCGATGCGCGCGATGCGGCCGCCCTGTATGTGCTTGCGCAGCAGCATGCAGAAGGCGGGGGGATTCTGCGGATAAGGGCCGTAGTCGTTCACGAGGCAAACGCGGGGGTTCGCGCTGTTGGACGACAGGAACAGCCTGTGTTTTTCCCGGCCCCGGCTTATGTGCAGCAGCAGCTCGTCCGCCTCCGGTTGATAGATTTTGTCGATCCTTCCGCCCGTCAAAAGCGCCGACAGCCGCGCCGCGACCGCCGACAGGACGATGCCGTCAAATGGCATGATGCGATTCCTCTAAAAATATTGGTGAATTCGCGCGCGAATTGTGATATTATTATATAACCCATAATACAGGATTGCGCGGCATTGCGCAACCGGAAAAACGGGGCTTGCCGCGAAATGCCGCGAAAGCGAAAGGTGAATACATGGTCAAGAGCATGACGGGCTTCGGGCGCGGCGAATATTCGGACGGAAAGCGGAGCGTGACGGCGGAGATCAAGTCCGTGAATCACAGATATTGCGAGATCTCCGTCCGGCTCCCGAAGCGCTACGGCTTTGCCGAAGAGCGCATGAAGGCCGTCGTCAAGGAAAGCCTGCGCCGCGGCAAGGCGGAGCTTTCGTTCCTGATCGACGGCATCACGGAGGCCGACGCGCGCATCCGGCTGAACATGGCGGCCGCCGAGCAGTATTTTTCAAACCTGCGCGCGCTGCAAGAGCGTTTTGGCATCGGCGGGGGCATAGATCTGGGCCTGCTGGCCGGTCTGCCCGAGGTCATGAAGCAAATGCCCGACATAGAGGATGAAGCGGAGATATGCGCGACATTCGAAGCCGCGCTGCGCCGGGCTCTGCTGCGCTTTGACGCGATGCGCCTGTGCGAGGGCGGCAAGCTGGCCGAGGACATCCGCGCGCGCGGCGCGCTGATCGCGGCCCGTGTCGAGGAGATCGAGGACCTTGCGCCCGAGGTCGTGCGCGCGTATTCCGAAAAGCTGCGGGAGCGCATCCGGGAGCTGATCGGTGACGAGATCGAGCTTTCCGAGGAGCGCATGGCCCATGAGGCCGCGTTTTTTGCCGACAAGGCCAACATCACGGAAGAGCTCGTCCGCCTGAAGAGCCACCTGCTCCAGCTGGAGAGCATACTGTCGGAAGAGGGGGCGGCCAATGGCAAGAAGCTGGACTTTCTCGCGCAGGAATTCAACCGCGAGGCGAATACAATCGGCGCCAAGGCAGGCGACCTCCGCATAACGAACCGCGTGCTTGCGATGAAGAGCGAAATAGAAAAAATTCGGGAACAGATACAAAATATCGAATAATGCATTGAAATATCCGGCGGATTGGGGTATCCTATAATACACGGGAGGGATTTTGCGAGTACGATGAAGAAAGGCCTGCTGTTTGTTGTATCCGGGCCCTCGGGCGCCGGAAAAGGTACCGTCTGCGGTGCGCTTGTCAAGCGGGCCGATATATCCCTGTCGGTTTCCATGACCACGAGGCGGCCTCGCCAAGGCGAGATCGACGGAAGAGAGTATCATTTCGTAAGCGAGGAAGCGTTTTTGAAAACCGTGTCGGACGGCGGTTTTCTCGAATACGCCAAGGTTTACGATCACTATTACGGCACACCCAAGGCGCCTGTGATGACGCAGCTTGCGCGAGGCATTGACGTGCTTCTCGAGATCGACACGCAGGGCGCGCTGAAGGTGCGGAACGAATGGCCGGACGGGATTTTCATCTACATCCTGCCGCCCTCGATACGCGAGCTGCATAGGCGCATCACGAGCCGCGGCGCCGAAACGCGGGCGGAGATCGCGCTGCGGCTCGGGGAGTCGCTCAAGGAGATGGAGCAAATCGACCGATACGATTACTGCGTGGTCAATGAACGCTTCGAGGAGGCGGCGGCCTGCTTGGCGGCGATTCGCACGGCGGAGCGCGCGCGGGTTGGGCGCGATGTCCACGAAACGATACGAAGGTATAAGGAGGAAATGCAATGCTATATCCATCCATCAACCTGATCAGGGAAAAGGCGGACAGCCGCTACACCCTTGTAATACTCGCGGCGAAGCGTGCGCGGGATCTGACCGAAGGCAAGGCGGTTCTGACCGAGGCGGAAACGGACAAGCCCGTTTCGATTGCCGCGAACGAGATCGCGGAGGATTTGATCACATATAAGCGGGACGCGTAAGGCGCTTCCGCATTATATAAAAGGGGGCACTTTTTGGGGTGCGGAGGCAATCCTTGCTTCCGCGAGAGAGCACGGGGTGATTTGTACGGCAATAAGGAGGATTTCCTATGAACACCGGACGAATCCCTATTTTCACGCGCTCTGAAACCGCTTCTGTTTATCCCGACGATATCCTTTACGCGGAAAGCAAGCTCAGACTGGTTCTGCTCCGCACGCGCCTGCGCCAGTACCGATATTACGGCAAGCTGGACGATCTCATGCGCGTTTTGGGCAAGTCTTTTTATCGCTGCCACATCAGCTGGATCATCAACCTCGACGAGGTTGTCAGCATCAAGGGCAGCGCGATTCACATGTCCGACGGCAAGATGATTCTGCTCGGACGCAACAAGCTCCAAGCCGCGCGCAAGGCCTACATCAAGCATCTGCTCGGCCCCGGAGAGAATGCTCCGTCCTGAAAACCGCGACATGGAAAGGTCGCGGCTTGCGTTTGTGTCGCGCCGGCCCCCGCGCGCCGCACGGATTCCATGCCGAGGTAGCCGCCGTGTACGATGTTGCGTCTTGCCGGAAGCAATCCCATGGAGATGTTTTGCGTCTTGCGTTTTTGGCAAGAAATATGCGCATATTGGGAATTCCCATTTGTTTTCTCCGTCACTTGCTATAATGGTACCGGAGGATGCAATTTTGGGGACGTTTGGCGATAGGATTCGCGCATTGAGAAAAAGAAAAGGACTGAGCCAAAAAGTGCTCGCCGACAGCATTGGCACGCGCGAATCCACGATATCGCGCTACGAAAACGACAGACGAACATACCAGTGGGACAGCCTGATCAAGCTGGCGGACGCGCTGGACACGAGCGTCGACTACCTGCTCGGCAGGACGACCGTGAGCGTGCCCGTTGATCGGCTTGTGTCCGACGGGGACGCTTCGGACGGGCGAAGGCCCTTCCTCGAGGCCTACAGCAGTCTGCGGCCCGATGCGCAGAACCTGCTGATGGAACGGGCCATGACGCTTTACGAGGTTCAAAGCAAGGACGAGAACGACGAATGAACGGCGGCGGCCTTTCCCGCCCTCGCACCGTGCTCCGCAAGTCCGCAGGGAGCGCGGTTTTTGGGTTTTTGCGCACTTTTCCGTTGCTCCTTTCGCGCAAAGCGTATATAATAACGAGAGGCTTACACGGAAACCACGCGGGAAGAGGAAGCGAGCGTATGGGGCGCATCGATCTGCATCTGCATACGAATCAATCCGACGGACAGTATTCGCCGCGCGCGCTGGTGGGCTTGGTTGCGGACAGGGGCGTTTCCCTGATGGCGATCACCGATCACGATACGGTAAGCGGCATCGCCGAGGGGGCCGCGGCGGCGCGCGAGGCCGGGATAGACTTCATACCGGGCGTTGAGATCAGCGTGAAGGGCAACGGGGAGTTGCATATTCTCGGCTACTGCATCGACTGCGAGAACCGGGAATTGCTGCGCATGAACGCGGAGTTTGTGCGGCTCAGGGGGCTTCGGGAGGAGCGCATCCACGCCTATCTGGAGAAGAAGGGCGTACCCGTGTCGCGGACCGGCGTGCGCAAGCACGCGGCGGGCGGCATGGTGAGCCGGTCGCATTTCGCGCGCGCCCTGACGGAGGCCGGCCATGCCGCGGACTTCAAGGACGCGTTTGCGAAATATCTCTCCACCCCCGATTTCTACGCGATAGAAAGGCCCAAGCCCACGCCGCGGGCCGGCATCGGGGTCATTCGCGCGGCCGGCGGGGTCGCCGTCTTGGCCCATCCCATGACCCTGCGGCTGGCCGCGCCCGCGCTCGACGCCTTGCTGGGCGAGCTCGTGAAGGACGGGCTTCGGGGGCTGGAGTGCCATTACAGCGCGCACAGCCCCGAACAGACCGCGCTGTACCTCTCGCTTGCCCGCAAGCACGGCCTTGTCGTCACGGGCGGTTCGGACTTCCACGGGGAGCGCGTCAAACGGGACGTCGAGATCGGCAGGGGCGTGAACGGCCCCCTGGGCTTTGACGATTTTGACATAAAAAGAAAGCTGTGCGCGTTGCGGTGGAAATGATCGCGCACGACGGAAGGGAGAGGGCTTCTGTGGAACATCCCGATGACGGGTCCCTGCGCGCCGAAGCGGAGGCCGTCGCGCGCTTCTGCGCCGGCAAAAATATCGTGGTGAAGTACGGCGGCGCGGCCATGGCGGACGAAGCGCGCAAGGAGGCGGTCATGCGCGAGGTCGCGCTGCTTTCGCGGCTCGGCGTCCTCATCACGCTCGTACACGGCGGCGGACCCGAAATCGACGCCGCCTTGAAGAAGACGGGCAAGACGCCCGTCTTTGTCGACGGGCTTCGCCATACGGACGCCGAAACGATGGAGATCGTCCGCATGGTGCTGGCCGGCAAGGTCAACAAGGGCCTCGTGGGGCTGCTCTCCGCCGCCGGCTGCAAGGCCGTCGGGCTGTGCGGCGCCGACGGCGCCATGCTGCGCGTCCGTAAGCGGCGCGGCGCGCCGGACCTCGGCCTCGTCGGCGAGATTGAGGGGGTGGACGCAGGTCTGCCCGCGCTGCTCCTGTCGCGGGGCTTCGTGCCCGTGGTGGCCACGATAGGCGCGGATGATCGGGGCGCGCCGCTCAACATCAACGCCGATACCGCCGCCGCCGCGCTCGCGGGCGCGCTGCGCGCGGAGAAGCTGATTCTGATGACCGATGTGAAGGGCGTGCTGGCGGCGCCGGACGACGAGGGCTCCCTGCTGGAAACGCTGGACACGGGTGCGGCGCGGGATCTCATCGCGCGCGGCGTCGTTCGCGGCGGCATGATACCCAAGCTGCTGTGCTGCGTCGCCGCCGTCGAAGAGGGCGGGCTGCGGGAGGCGGCCGTAATCGACGGGCGCGCGCCGCGCGCCCTGTTGCGCGCGCTGTCGTCCGAGGGCGGTGGTACGCGCATCCTGCGCCGGGGCGTCGCGACGGTCTGAGAGGCCGTCGGGGCATCGCGCTCGGTCCGTCTTTGCAAGAGAACGCGCCGCCTGCGCGGCGCCGGAAAGGGGTAAATGTGAAACACGACGAACTGAAAAAATTGGATCAAAAGACGATACTGGGGACCTACGCGCGCAACGACGTCAGCCTCGTATGGGGTCGCGGCGCGGTTTGCCGTTCCGAGGACGGCAAGCGTTACATAGATTTCACATCCGGAATCGGCGTGAACGCGCTCGGTTTCAGCGACCCACAGTGGGCGGAGGCCGTCAGCCGGCAGGCCGCCACGCTACAGCACACGTCCAACCTCTACCACACGGAGCCCTGCGCCTTGCTCGCGGAACGCCTGACTGCGCGGACGGGGCTCAGCAAGGTCTTTTTCTGCAATTCCGGCGCGGAAGCCAATGAGGGCGCGATCAAGGCCGCGCGCAAGTACGGCTTCGAGAAGCGCGGCATCCCGCGCCCGGAGATCATCACCTTGGAGAACTCCTTCCACGGCAGGACGATGGCAACGGTGTCGGCCACCGGGCAGAACGCCTTTCACAAGTTCTTCGCGCCCTTTCTGGAGGGTTTTGTGTACGTGCCCGCCGACGATGCGGCGCGGCTGCGCGCGGCGGTTACGGCCGACACCTGCGCCGTCATCATCGAAACGGTGCAGGGCGAGGGCGGCGTGGTCGCGCTCGACGCGGCCTTCGTGCGGGACATCGCGGCGCTCTGCGCGGAACGGGATCTCCTGTTCATCGTCGACGAGGTGCAGACGGGCGTCGGCAGGACGGGCAGGTTCTACGCCTATGAGCATTTTGGCGTGAAGCCCGACATCGTGACCACGGCCAAGGCGCTGGGCGGCGGGCTGCCGATAGGCGCCATCCTCTTCGGCGAAAAATGCGACGCGGTGCTGGGCCCGGGCGAGCACGGCTCGACCTTCGGCGGCAATCCCGTCGCCTGCGCCGGCGGTTTGGTGATTCTGGACCGCGTGGACGAGGCCTTCCTGGAGGCGGTCCGCGGCAAGGCCGCCTACCTCACGGAGGCGCTCGCGAAGCTGCCGTCCGTCCGCTCCGTCAGCGGGCTCGGGCTCATGATAGGCATCGAGCTTGCGGCAGGGAACGCGAAGGAGGTCGTGGCCGCGTGCGCGGCCCGGGGTCTTTTGATTCTGACGGCGAAGGAGAAGCTGCGCCTGCTTCCGCCGCTGAACATCGGCGCGGAAGAGATGGAAGAGGGGCTTTCCATCCTGCGGGAGGTCCTGTCATAAGGTTTTGCCGTAACGAATCCTAAGGTGCCTGTGGAAAGGGAGTTGAACACATGTCGAATATCGTTTGGATCCTCATCGCCTTTATCCTCTACGCGGGTGCCATGATCGGCATAGGCGCCGCGTTTTTTCGGAAATCCGAGAACCTCACGGACTATTTCCTCGGCGGCCGGAGGCTGAATGCTTGGGTCGCCGCCATGTCCGCGCAGGCCTCGGATATGTCGGGCTGGCTGCTCATGGGCCTGCCGGGGGCCGTGTACGCCCTCGGTACGGGGCAGATGTGGATTGCGGTCGGTCTGGCGGTCGGCACCGCGCTGAACTGGATCCTCGTCGCAAAACGCCTGCGCCGCCACACCATCGTCGCGAACAACGCCATCACCCTGCCGGAGTTCTTCGAGAACCGCTTTCGGGACGATACGAAGCTGCTCCGCCTTGCGTCCGCCGTATTCATCATCCTCTTTTTCGCGGTCTACACGGCCTCCGCCTTCGTCGCGGGCGGCACCCTGTTTTCCTTGGTGTTCGGCATAAGCTATCAGACGGCGCTTCTCATAGGCGTGCTGGTGATCCTGATCTACACCTTCCTCGGCGGTTTTGCCGCGGTCTGCTGGACGGACTTGATACAGGGCTCGCTGATTCTGATCGCGATTCCGGTCGTGCCCCTGCTCGCGCTCGCGGATATCGGCGGCGCGGACGCGGTGCGCGCGGCGCTGTCGCCCCAATTCCTTGACGCCTTCGGGGACGGCGCGGGCAGGACGCAGTCCTTTGTTTCCGTTGTTTCGCAGTTGGCTTGGGGCCTCGGCTACTTCGGAATGCCCCACATCTTGGTGCGCTTCATGGCTATCAAGTCGGACGAAACGGTGAAGCGTTCGGCGGGCATCGCCATCGTCTGGGTCCTTCTGACGCTCGGCTTTGCAATCGTCGTCGGGGTCGTGGGCGCCGCCTATGAGCCGGGCCTCGCAAACCCGGAAACGGTGTTTATCGAGATGATCCAAAGGACCTTCATGGCCGAGGGCGCCATCGTCCCGGTCCCCTTTATCGGCGCGATCTTCCTGTGCGCCATCCTCGCGGCCATCATGTCCACGGCGGATTCGCAGCTGCTGGTGACCGCATCCTCCGTCACGGGCGACATCTACAGGGCTTCCGTCAATCCCCGGGCTTCGGACAGGAGCCTGCTGTGGTTCAGTCGCGCCGCCGTCATCGCGGTTTCCGTTGTGGCCTACTTCATCGCGCGCAATCCGGACAACAGCATTATGGAGCTCGTGTCCAACGCCTGGTCGGGCTTTGGATCGGCCTTCGGCTCGCTTGTGCTTCTGTCCCTGTATTGGCGGCGCGTCACGCGCGTCGGCGCCGCGGCCGGCATCATCGCGGGCGGACTGACCGTCATACTCTGGGATTACATCTCGTTCGGCGCGGGCGAAACCCTTTACGAGCAAACGGGGCTGTACTCGCTCGTGCCGGGCTTCGCGCTGTCCTTCGTCTGCATCCTGCTGTTCAGCAAGCTGTCCAAGCCGGCGCCCGAGGCCGTGCTGCGCGCCTTCGACGAGGCGAACGGCTGAGCGCGGCGCTCCCCGGCTCGCGGCCCGCGCACCGGGGGGCCTTCGTTCAATCGCCGCCGAACCGTGACGGGCAATCCGCGCGCCGCACCGGCGGTTTTTGTTTGCGCGCGCGCGCGCGTTGTGATACAATAGCTCAAAGGGCACGATTGTTGCGGTTTTGCGTACCGCGCGCGGAGGGACGGCATGAAGATTACGGATGATTTGATAGACTACATCGGCGCGCTTTCGCGGCTCGCGCTTTCGGCGGAGGAAAGGGAGGCGCGCAAGCGGGACCTGAGCGATATATTGAATTACATGGACAAGCTGAACGAGCTCGACACGACGGATCTGCCCGAGATGACGCACCCCTTCGACGCGGTCAACCGCTTCCGCGAGGATGCGGTGCAAAACGGCGACAGGCGGGAGGAGATGCTGCAAAACGCGCCCGACAGGAAGGGCGATTACTTCAAGGTGTTCAAGACGGTGGAATAGCCGGACGGGAGTGCGCGGGGAATGAACGGTACATCGGAAATCAGGAGCTTGAGCGCGCTCGCGCTCGGGCGGCTTATCAAGGAGCGCAAGATCAGCAGCCCGGAGGCGACGCGGATTTATCTGGACGCCATAAAGGCGGAGGACGGTCGCGTCAACGCCTACATAAGCGTCTGTGAGGAGGAAGCCCTGCGGCGCGCGCGCGCGGTGCAGGCGCGCATAGACGAGGGCGCGCTCTCGGACAGCCCGCTGGCGGGCGTGCCGACGGCCGTCAAGGACGTGATCTGCGTCAAGGGGACGCGGACCACGGCGGCCTCCAAGATACTCGAAAACTTCAGGCCGCCCTACGACGCGCATATCGTGGAGCGCATGAACGAGGCGGGCGCCGTCATCCTCGGGAAGCTGAACTGTGACGAGTTCGCGATGGGCGGCTCCACGGAAACCTCCTATTTCGGCGTGACGCGGAATCCCTGGGACACGAAGCGCGTGCCCGGCGGTTCCTCGGGCGGATCGGCGGCGGCGGTGGCCGCGCGCCTCGCCCCCTACGCCATCGGCTCCGACACGGGCGGCTCGACACGGCAGCCCTGCTCCTTTTGCAATCTGACGGGAATCAAGCCCACCTACGGCAGTGTTTCGCGCTACGGGCTTCTGGCTTACGCCTCGTCGCTCGACCAGATCGGGCCGATGGCCCGCGACGCGCGCGACTGCGCCGCCGCGCTGTCCGTGCTTTCGGGCGGGGACGCGCGCGACAGCACCTCCGTCATGGAGGCGCCCTTCGACTTCTCCGGGATCGAGGACGAGCTTGCGCGCGCGCCGGAGGGACGGCCGCTCGCGGGCCTGCGCGTCGCCCTGCCGCGCAACTATTTTGAGATGGGCATCGACGCGGATGTGAAGGAGCGCATCCTCGCGGCGGCGGAGAAGCTCGCGGCGCTCGGCGCAGCCGTCGCGGAAACGGAGATCCCGCTGATCGAATACGCCGTGCCCGCCTATTACATCATCGCCTGCGCGGAGGCCGGCTCAAACCTCTCCCGCTACGACGGGGTCAAATACGGCCATCGCTCGCAGGACGCGACGGACGTGCACGAGATGTTTTACAAATCCCGCGCGGAGGGCTTCGGCGCCGAGGTCAAGCGCCGCATCATGCTCGGATCCTTCGTGCTCAGCTCCGGCTACTTCGACGCCTATTACAAGAAGGCGCTCCGCGTGCGCGGCCTGATCAAGCGATCCTTCGACGATACCTTCCGGTCGCACGACGCGATCCTGAGCCCCGTCAGCCCGACCGTGGCCTATGAGATCGGGCAGCGGATATCGGATCCGCTGGCCATGTACATGGCCGATATTTACACGGTTTCTCTGAACCTCGCGGGCCTTCCCGGCATCGCCCTGCCCTGCGGCTTCGGCGCGGAGGGCCTGCCCGTGGGAATGCAGCTGATCGGCCGCGCCTTTTCCGAGGCGGCGCTGCTCCGCACGGCCTTCGCTTGGCAAGGGGCCACGGATTACCACGAGAAGCCGCCCAAGGAGAGTTCCTTATGGAATACGAAACAGTAATAGGGCTCGAGGTGCACGTCGAGCTCTCGACGAAGACGAAGATATTCTGCGCGTGCGGCACGGCCTTCGGCGGCGAGCCCAACGCGCATACCTGCCCCGTGTGCCTCGGCATGCCGGGCAGTCTGCCCGTGTTGAACAAGCGCGTCGTCGAGAAAGCCGTTCGCGCCGGCCTCGCGCTGAACTGCGACATTCAGGAGGACAACCGTTTCGACAGGAAGAATTACTTCTACCCGGACCTGCCCAAGGACTATCAGATATCGCAGCTGTACAAGCCCATCTGCCGGGACGGCTTCGTCACGCTCGACATGGACGGCCGCGAGAAGCGGGTGGGGATTCATGAGATACACATGGAGGAAGACGCGGGCAAGCTGCTCCACGACGCCGGCGGCAGCTTGGTGGACTACAACCGCTGCGGCGTGCCGCTGATAGAGATCGTTTCCGAGCCGGACCTGCGAAGCGCCGAAGAGGTATTGGCCTATCTGGAGAAGCTGCGGGAGATCCTCGTGTATACGGATGTTTCGGATTGCAAGCCGGAGGAGGGCTCCATGCGGGCGGACGTGAACCTTTCCGTGCGGCCCGCGGGCGCGTCCGAATACGGTACGCGGACGGAAACGAAGAACATGAACTCCTTCAAGGCCATACAGCGGGCCATCGCATACGAGAGGCGCCGGCAGATCGCCGTCCTCGAGAGCGGCGGACGCGTCCTGCAGGAAACCCGTCGCTGGGACGACGAAAAGGGCGAGAATTACGCGATGCGCTCCAAGGAAAACGCGCAGGATTATCGATATTTCCCCGATCCGGATTTGCTCCCCGTGCGCGTGACGGCGGACTGGATCGACGCGGTGCGCGCGGAGCTGCCCGAGCTCGCGGAACAAAAGCGCGCGCGCTACATGCGGGAATTCGGCATGGACGCGCGTCTGGCGGGCGTGCTGACGGCGAGCCGCCGCATCGCGCGGCTGTTCGAGGAAGCCGCCGCGGCCTCCGGTCACGCGCGGGAGGCCGCCAACATCGTGGCCGGCGATATATTGCGCCTCGTGAAGGAAACGGGCGCGGATGCGGACGGGATCGTCGCGGACGGGCGGAAGCTCGGCGCCGCGATACGGCTCATAGCGGACGGCAGGATCAACCGCACCGTCGGCAAGACCGTCGTGGAAGAGGTGTTCAAGCACGGCGTCGATCCGGAGGAATACGTGCGGACGCACGATCTGCTGCTCATCGAGGACGACGCCCTGCTCAGGCGCGCGGCGGAGCGGGCCGTTGCCGAGCATCCGCAGTCCGTCGCGGACTACGGGGCCGGGAAGGAAAAGGCTTTCGGCTTCCTCGTGGGGCAAGTCATGCG
>JAITLA010000190.1 GCA_031278145.1 Eubacteriales Family XIII. Incertae Sedis bacterium | reverse complement strand
GAGGGCGGAAAGGAGGTACAAACTGATGCCAAGACCTTTTTCATTGGAAAAGACGCGCAACATCGGAATCATGGCGCACATAGACGCCGGAAAGACAACCACAACCGAAAGAATTTTATTCTACACGGGGAAAACCCACAAGATGGGGGAGGTGCATGAAGGCGCCGCGACCATGGACTGGATGGCGCAGGAGCAGGAACGCGGCATTACGATCACCTCCGCCGCCACCACGGCGCAATGGAACGACACGCGGATCAACATCATCGACACGCCGGGCCACGTCGATTTCACGGTCGAGGTGGAGCGCTCGCTGCGCGTTTTGGACGGCGCCGTTACCGTGCTCTGCGCCAAGGGCGGCGTGGAACCGCAGTCGGAAACCGTCTGGCGGCAGGCCGAGCGATACGGCGTCCCGCGCCTGATCTTCGTGAACAAGATGGACATCATGGGAGCGGATTTCTTTCGCGTCGTGGACATGGTGAAGGAGAAGCTCAAGGCCAACGCCGTTCCCGTGCAGCTGCCGATAGGCGCCGAGGAGAGCTTCGTCGGCATCATAGACTTGATCCGCATGAAGGCCTCGATATACAAGGACGATCTCGGCAAGGAGTACGCCGAAGAGGCGATCCCCGCCGCGCTCGGCGAGAAAGCGGCCGAATGGCGCCACAACCTGATCGAAACGGTGGCGGAATCCGACGAGGCGCTGCTGGAAAAATACCTCGAGGACGGCGATCTGTCGGAGGACGAGATCCGCGAGGCGGTCAGAAGGATGACAATCGCGGGGGACATGGTTCCCGTAACCTGCGGCTCCGCCTACAGGAACAAGGGCGTGCAGATGCTGCTCGACGCGGTGGTGGCCTATCTTCCGTCGCCGACGGACATCCCCGCCATCAAGGGCGTGGACCCGCGGTCGGACAAGGACGTTGCGCGCCCCGCCGACGACAAGGGACATTTTTCGGCGCTGGCCTTCAAGATCATGGTCGATCCCTTCGTGGGCAAGCTCGCGTTCTTCCGCGTGTATTCGGGCACGCTCAAGGCGGGCTCCCACGTCTACAACTCGACGAAGGACAAGAAGGAGCGCATCGGGCGGATCCTGCAGATGCACGCGAACCGGCGGGAGGAGCTCGAGGAGGCCTATGCCGGCGACATCGCGGCGGCGGTGGGCCTGAAGGCCACGACGACGGGCGACACGCTCTGCGACGACCGGCATCCCGTCATACTGGAGTCCATGCAGTTCCCGGACCCGGTCATCGAGATCGCCATCGAGCCCAAGACGAAGGCCGGACAGGAGAAGATGGGCGTGGCCCTCGCGAAGCTGGCGGAGGAGGACCCGACCTTCAAGACCTACACGAACGAGGAAACGGGCCAGACGATCATCGCGGGCATGGGCGAGCTGCACCTTGAGATCATCGTGGACAGGCTGCTGCGCGAGTTCAAGGTGGAAGCGAATATCGGCAAGCCGCAGGTTTCCTATAAGGAAACGCTCACGAAGGCGACGGAAATCGATCACAAGTACGCGAAGCAATCCGGCGGGCATGGGCAATACGGGCACGTCAAGATACGCGTCTATCCGCGGGAGGCCGGCAGCGGCTTCGAGTTCAAGAACGTCATCATCGGCGGCGCCATCCCCAAGGAGTACATCCCCAAGATCGAGGACGGCATCCGCGAGGCGATGCAGAACGGGCCCCTTGCGGGATACCAGGTCGTGGATGTGGGCGTGGAGCTTTACGACGGCTCCTACCACGAGGTCGACTCGTCCGAGCTCGCGTTCAAGATCGCGGCGTCCATGGCCTTCCGCGAGGCCGCGAAGAAGGCCTCGCCCGTGCTGCTCGAGCCGATATTCAAGCTCGAGGTCACGACGCCCGAGGAATACATGGGCGATGTGATCGGTGACATCAGCGCGCGGCGCGGCAAGATCGAAGGTTCCGAGATGCTGGCGGGCGCGGCCGTGATACGCGGTCTTGCGCCGCTTTCGGAGATGTTCGGCTACGCGACGGATCTGCGCTCGAGAACGCAGGGCCGGGGTGTGTACGTCATGCAGTTTGATCGCTTCGAGAAGCTGCCGGACAATCTGATAGACAAAATAAACAAATAGGATGGGGGAATGAGAGTATGGGCAAGGCAAAATTTGAGAGGACGAAGCCGCATGTGAACATCGGGACGATAGGGCATGTGGACCACGGCAAGACGACGCTGACGGCGGCGATCACGAAGACGCTGTTCCAGCGCTTCGGTCTGGGACAGATGGTGGCCTTCGATCAGATCGACAAGGCGCCGGAGGAAAAGGAGCGCGGCATCACGATTGCGACGGCGCACGTGGAATACGAAACGCCGAACAGGCACTACGCGCACGTGGACTGTCCGGGACACGCGGACTACGTGAAGAACATGATCACGGGCGCGGCGCAGATGGACGGCGCCATCCTGGTGGTGGCGGCGACGGACGGGCCGATGCCGCAGACGCGGGAGCACATCGTGCTGTCGAGGCAGGTGGGCGTGCCCTACATCGTGGTGTTTCTGAACAAATGCGACGCGGTGGACGACGAAGAGCTGTTGGACCTCGTGGAGATGGAGGTGCGGGAGCTTCTGGACCAGTACGAATTTCCGGGGGACGACACGCCGATCATCAGGGGTTCGGCGCTGGAGGCGCTGAACAACCCGGAAGGGCCTTGGGGTGACAAGATCATAGAGCTGTTCGAGCAGGTGGACAGCTACATACCGGAGCCCGAGCGGGACGTGGACAAGCCGTTCATGATGGCGGTGGAGGACGTGTTTTCGATCACGGGGCGCGGCACGGTGGCGACGGGGCGCGTGGACCG
>JAITLA010000187.1 GCA_031278145.1 Eubacteriales Family XIII. Incertae Sedis bacterium | reverse complement strand
TCGTTTCGCGACGATTCGCCGATCTGCGAGAAAGACGAAGGGGATTGGTACGGCGTCGATGTGACGGATATCGTGCGGGAATGGCTCGCCGGGGACAGCCCCAACTACGGCTTCGCGCTCGCGGGCACGGAGACGGGCGAGGTGACGAGTTTTTGGTCCGCTTACGGCGACGACGAGGCGAACTATCCGCGGTTGTCCGTGCGTTATTACGGAAGCGCGCCTGCCGAGAAATACGGCAAATACGGCTATGCGGAGCAGCCCGAGGAGGCGGGGAACTGCCTGTCCTACGCGCTGCGGGACACGGACGCGATCTACGCGGACGCGCTGTTTGACACGGCGGACGCGGACGAATTCGAGAAGCTCTATGTCGCGGGCCTTGGCGGGGCGATGGCCTATTTTGAGGATACGCTGTTCAACTATATCGAAACGCACAAGGAAGCGCTCGGCATCGAGTCGTGGCGGCGCTTATCGGGCTTTGACGATGCGATTGACCCGGAGCGGGAGTACATGATCGCGATGAAGATCGCTTCGCGGCCGGGGGATTCGGATGCGGCGGCGGACGCCACCGCTGCGGGCATCGACTATCACTTCCGCGTCAGATTGGACGACGGGCGCTGGGCGGAAAAGGTCCCGCATACCGTGTCGCGCGTCACGCCCGGCTCCAACGCGGCCTTCGATACGGGCAAATACCCTTGGGACGCCGTTTTTCAATGGGGCTATCCCAAGTGGACGGATCATTACGACAGTCCCGCCTTGTACTTCGCCATAACGAAGAATACGGATACATTCACCGCGCACATGCACTGATCGCCGCGCGCGCCGCACACGGGATGGATCGGCTCTCGATTTTGGAAAATCAAAGTCGATGAAACGATAAAGCATTCATGGGGGTTATATCTTAAAAAAAGGGAAAAGGAAAGGGGTAGAGAGAAATGGAAGCTACGAAAAAACAGGAACCAAAAAGACAGGAACTGAAAAGGGCCATGAACAATCGGGATGTGCTGGCTCTGGCCTTCGGGACGATGATAGGCTGGGGTTGGATCATGCTGGCGGGCAAATGGGTGGGCTTGGCCGGGATTGCGGGGGCGATCTTGGCCTTCGTGATCGGCGCCGTCCTCTGCATCTTTGTCGGCATGACCTACGCGGAGCTGACGCCGGCGCTCCCCTTGGCGGGCGGCGAGCTCGTGTTCTCCTATCGGGGGCTCGGCTATGTGCCGTCGTGGATCACGGGCTGGATGATCGCCTTCGCCTACGTGGGGGTGGCCGCGTGGGAGGGGCCGGCCTTCGTTACCGCCATCGATTACATCCTGCCCATTCCGCGCTTCGGCTATCTGTGGACCATCGCCGACTTCGATGTCTATATCTCATGGGTGCTCGTCGGCGCGGTGGGCGGCCTTGTCCTCGCGATTCTGAATTATCGCGGCATTAAGTCCGCCGCCATCTTCCAGACCTTCGCCACCCTGGCCCTCGGCCTCGGCGGCATCGTGTTCTTCTTCGGCAGCGTGGCGAACGGCACCGTCGAAAACATGCTGCCCGCCTTCACCACGCCGCAGGGGCTTGTGGCGGTCATCCTCATGGTGCCCGCCATGTTTGTCGGCTTTGACGTCATCCCGCAGGCAGCGGAGGAGATGAACATCCCGCTCAACAAGATCGCGAAAATTCTCATATTCTCCATCTGCCTCGCGGCCGCTTGGTACGTGCTCATGATCATCAGCATCGCGCTGGCGGCGCCCGCGGAGGTGCGCGCCAACCCGGATGGCATACCCGTCGCGGATTCCTTCGCCTTTGCGATGGGCAGCCCGATCTTCGGCAAGCTCATGATCGTGGCGGCCATGTGCGGCATCCTGACGAGCTGGAATGGCTTCATCGTGGGCGCCACAAGGGTCCTCTTCTCCATGGGCAGGGCGAAGATGCTGCCCGCCGCCTTCGGCAAGGTGCATCCGCGCTTCGAATCGCCCACGGCCGCCATCGTGCTCGTCGGGTTGATCACCTGCGTTTCGCCGCTGATGGGCAAGTCCGCCCTGGTGTGGTTCGTGGACGCGAGCGCCTTCGGGACGGTCGTGGCCTACTTCATGGTCGCGCTGTCCTTCCTCATGCTGCGCAAAAATGAGCCGGACCTCGTCCGCCCGTACAAGGTCAAGGGCGGGCCTGTCATCGGCGTGCTCGCGATATGCGTCGCGGGATTTTTCCTCTATCTGTATCTCCCGGTCGGCCCCGGCGCCCTGCTGCCCGTCGAGTGGGTGCTGGTGCTCGGATGGGTGTTGCTCGGCGTGGTCTTCTTCATCGTCGCGCGGATCAAATACAGGGATGTCACGCCGGAGGAAACGGAATATCTCCTGTTCGGCGAGGCGTATGCGCGCAAGGGCAGGCGCTGAGCCGCCCGGCGCGGGCCTGATTCGCTGATCGGTTTCCGCCGGGGGTTGATTTCAAGACGAGGGCCCTTGCCTGCTTGAAAGGCAAGGGCCCTTTTATGGCAAGGGGGGGCGTGGCACACGCCCCCCCTTGCCGTTTTCCCCGAGGCCACTGAAAAAGTCGGCATTGGGCGCAGAACACATGGGGACGGCTCATTTGTGTAACACATACAATGTTGGAATTGCGCGATTTACCGGCACGGGCCACAGTGCCAAGCCTGCCCAATGGAACACATGGGAAAACACATGGGGACGGTTCTTTTGTGTAACACATATAATGTTGGAATTGCGCGATTTACCGGCACGGGCCGCAGTGCCAAGCCTGCCCAATACACAAAAGAACCGTCCCCGTGTGTTCCAAAATGGCTTGGGCCTGAACCGCAACACGCATAAAGCGCCCCGCACGAGGCTGTATCGTGCGGGGCGCGGGTATTGCGGTTTGCCTGTGGCGGCCGCGCCGCAGGCGCGGCGGCCACAGGGTTTGTCCGATTCTCTGTGTCGCCGCTTTACTTGTCCGTCGTTTCCTCGGCGTTCTCGGCTTCCTCGGTCGTCGTCGCTTCCGCGTCCCCGTCCGTTTCACCCTCGGTCGCCTCGTCTTCGGTCGCTGCGGCTTCCGCGGCGGCCACCCAGTCGTAGGCCGCTTCGATGATGTCCGTGTAGGCCCAGTGGCCCTCGGCCAGATCCGTGAAGCGCGGCGCGTCGGCGGGAACGTCCGCCGCCGTCAGCTCGCGGATCAGCATATTGTTGATGGCCGTCACGGCCTCCGCTCTCGTGATCGCGTTCTGCGGCTTGAAGGTCCCTTCGGGATAGCCGTTGACCCAGCCCTTTTCGGCCGCGTTGTCGATCTCCTTGAAGGCCCAGTGGCTCTGCGTCACGTCGCTGAAGCGCGCTTCGCCGGCCTCGTCTTGGCTCGCGTCGAATCTGGATATGATGGCCGCAAACTCGGCGCGCGTGATCGGCGCGTTTGGCTTGAAGCTCCCGTCCTCGTAGCCGGTCAGGATGCCCGTGCTCGCGAGGTAAGCGATTGCCTGCGTGTACCACTTGCCGTCCTCAACGTCCGTGAACGTCGATGCCAACGGATCGTTCTTCGCCGCGTCGCTGAGCAGCCTGAACAGCATGGCCGCGACCTCCGCGCGCGTGAGGTTGCCGTCCGGATGCACCGTGCCGTCCGGATAGCCGGCGATGTACGCGATGCGATCCGTGATGAAGGCCGCAAGCGGGGTTTCCTCATCCTCTATGGTCGTGAGCGGCACTTCCTCGTCCGCTATGGTCGCGGTCGTCGCTCCGCCGCCGCCTCCGCCGCCGCCCAGCGGGCCGCTTGACTGCACGCTCGCTGTGTACGTGACGATCTCGTCCACGTCGGCTCCATTGATCGTTCCGCTCACCGTCGCTTTGTCCCGCGTGTAACCCTCGACCGTCGGCGAAGTCACGTTATACGTGGCGCCGTCATTCAGCGTACTCACATACGCCGTCGCCGCTGCGCCGCCGCCCACATACACATAATTGATCGTCAGTGTGTACTGTTGTGTCTGTTGCTGCTGATTCGCTGTGTACGTGACGGTCACGGTCACGTCGGCTCCATCGATCGTTCCGCTTACCGTCACCCTGTCCCGACTGTAGCCCGTGATCCCCGGCGAGTCCACGGTATACGTATCGCCGTCATTCAGCGTACTCACATACGCCGGCGCCGCCTGGCGTCCGTCCGCATACTCATAATTGATCGTCAACGTGTACTGTTGTGTCTGTTGTTGCTGCTGATCCTCTGTGTACGTGACGGTCACGGTCACGTCGGCTCCATCGATCGTTCCGCTTACCGTCACCCTGTCCCGACTGTAGCCCGTGATCCCCGGCGAGTCCACG
>JAITLA010000160.1 GCA_031278145.1 Eubacteriales Family XIII. Incertae Sedis bacterium | reverse complement strand
CGCGTCGGGATGCCGGGCATTTCCGACACGCATATCCACCTGCTGCTGGATTGCAACAACAAGAGCTACGTCCCGCTGAACAAGGCGCGCAGCATTGATGAACTCGTCGAAACCCTGCGCGCGGCGGACGACGGCGGAAGCGAGCTGCTCATGGGCTGCGATGTCACCATGTCGGACCTCGCGGAGAACCGCTACCCGCACAGATACGAGCTCGACAGGGTATCCACCCATCGTCCCGTCGCCGTTCTCAGCCACTGCCTGCACGTGACCATGGCGAACGGCAAGGCCCTCGCGATGGCGGGCCTGACGCGGGAGCGCGCGGCGGGCGACGCCTGCGTCAGCTTCTACGAGGACGGGGAGCCGGACGGCATCATCCGGGAGGAAGCCTACGGGAAATACTTCGCGCCGATCCTGGAAGGTCTTTTCACCGACGCGGGCTACAGAAAAGCGCTTCTCGAAAAGCACATCGGCGCCTACGCGCGGCAGGGCTACACGACGCTGCACGCGATCTCGTCCTATCCCACCGTTCCGCCCATCGAATACTTTGACCGGTATTACGAGATGGAACGGGCGGGAACGCTGCCCGTCAGGGTCGTCATAAACTCCGCGTACTTCCCCGACACCCTGCACGCGCTGACCGGCTTCGGCACGGACATGGTGAAGGCGGGCGCCAAGAAGATATACCTCGACGGTTCCCTCGGCGGGCGCACGGCCGCGATGCGGGCGCCGTATTCCGACGCGCCGGGTGAAAGGGGCAGCCTGTTTTACACGGCGGACGAGTTGACCGCGCTGTTCCGCGAGGCCTACGACATCGGCATAGAGGTGTCCGTGCACGTGATCGGCGACGCCGCGATGGAAACCGTGCTGGCCGCCGCAGAGGCGGTCTATCCCGCAAGCGACGAGCGCTGCCCGGAGAAGCGCCTCACGGCCGCGGGGCTGCGCAGGCTGCGCATCATACACGCCTCGGTGGCGAGCCCCGATCAGATCGAACGACTGCGGCGGCTGCCCGTCATACTCGACGTGCAGCCGAATTTCATACATTCGGACGGCCCCTTCGTGGCGGATCGGCTCGGGCCCGCGCGCCTGAAGCACTTCCTGCCGCTGCGTTCCTACATCGACGCGGGACTGCTGCTCACGGGCGGCTCCGACGCCCCCGTCGATCCCCCTCTGCCCTTCTTGGGCATGGAATGCGCCGTCACGCGCAGGAGCACGGAGGGCTTCCCAAAGGAAGGCTTGCTCCCCGAGGAAGCGCTCAGCGTCTACGAGGCCGTCAGCATGTACACGCGAAACGCCGCGTACTGTTCCGGCGAGGAGAACGTCAAGGGAACGATCTCCGCCGGCAAATACGCGGATTTCATCCTGCTGGACAAGGATATATTCAAGATCGAGCCGACGGAGATACACGACATCGGCGTTCTGAAAACCGTGGTGGGCGGCAAGACGCGCTGGGGAGGATAAAGCGCCGCGTTCCGCCGCACACGCTTCGATCCGAAAGGAGGGCTGCCGCATCGAATCAAAAGGGCCTTGGGGGAAGGAGGAAGGGATATCCGCAACATCCATTACTGCATTGTAGGCAAAGACAGTTGTTAGGAGGTGAAACATGGCGGGAATAGACGTTGGCATCATTATCTTATATTTCATCATGCTCGTCGCGGTCGGTTTTTACGTCGCCAAGAAGCACGTAAGAAGCGGTGAGGACGCGGCGGTCGCCGGGCGCAAGCTGGGCGTGTTCTTGGGTGGCGTCGGCAAGGCCGCGAACAGCGCGGGCGGATCGAGCTCGGTCGGCGGCACGAGCTGGGGCTACCAGCTCGGCATCGGCGCTTCATGGTATTCCGTCGGCGAGGGCATGACCTATGTCGTATATCTGCCGATTATCAAGCGAATCTGGACGGCGCTCTACCGCGCGAAGGCGTCTTCGGCCGGCGCGTTCTTCGGATATCGCTGGGGCTTGGCCGGACGGCTCTACGCGGGCCTGATCAACACCATCATCTACGTCGCCTTCGTCGCCGCGCAGATCATCGCGACGGCGACGGTCATCCGCGTACTGCTGGGCTGGGAATACATCCCCAGTATGCTGATCTCCACGGCGGTCGTCATCCTCTACTGCACGGCGGGCGGGCTTCGGGCCATCGTGCTTACGGATGTTATCCAGATGTCGCTGATCATCGTCGGCATGCTCTTCATCATGCCGCCCATCGTGTTCAAGGAGGCGGGTGACACGCTCGGCGGCGGCGGTCTTGGCGCCGTTTGGGGGGCGCTCAAGGAAACGGCCCCCTCCATGACGGATCTCGGCGCGCCCGCCGTATTCGGCTGGGGCTACATCATAGGCGCCATCATCCTGCCCTGCATCCTCATAGGCGGCGTGGCGCAGGCGGCCTTCCAGTACCAAGCCTCCATCCAAACGGCGGACAAGGCCTTCAAGTCCTTCCTCATGGTGCCCTTCCTCTACATCCCCGTTTCGGTCATGGTCGTGCTCATGGGCATGTGTTCGCTCTTCCTCTACGGGACGAACCATATGCCCGAAGTCTACGGCGGGCCTGCGGGCGGCGATCCCAATATGGTGTTGCCCTCGCTCATCATGGACTTCCTGCCCACCGGCCTCACGGGACTGCTCCTCGCGGCCATACTGTCGGCGACCATGAGCACGAGCTCCACCTGTCTGATCTGCTCGACGACCTGCCTCACGGAGGACGTGATCAAGCCGCTTTTGAAAAACAAACTCGACGACAGGAGTTCTCTGCTGCTCTTCCGCGTCTGCATGATCTGCATCGGTCTTGCGACCATCGGCATCACGCTGTGGGCGACGGATATCATCGAACTCATCACGGGCAACTACGCGGCTGCGGTGAGCGCGCTCTTCGTACCCTTTATGGCCACGCTGTTCTCCAGGAGCGCGACGAAGGTCGCCACCTTCGTCACGATGATCCTGGGCATCGTCGTGTATTACGCGGCGCAGTTCGGATGGTTCCCGGGCCTGCCTGCGGTCATCAACGCGGCCCCGCTCTATCTCGCGCTCCCCGTGTCAATCGTAAGCATGGTCGTCCTCACGCAGATCACGAAGAACACATCCACGCACGGCAATATGGACGCCTACTTCACGGACCTGTGGGAGAACAGCCCGAACAACTGGGAGAAGCATCCCGAAATCCTTGAGAACAGGCCCACCGCGTAGGGAAGGCCACGCAGCACGAGGGCCGCGTTCCCGCGAACGCGGCCCGTCATTGCGAACCGTGTATTGTCCGGCGACAAGGAAAGCTCAGAGCTCGTCCGGTGAAACGATCTTCGCGCCGTCGGGCGGCGCCGTCCGCGGCGTTTCGTCCGTGGGCGCGCGCACCGCGTCCGCGTGGAGGCGGAAGTTCCACGCCGAGAATTCCGGTCTATCGACGGCGAGGCTGTAATCCACGCTCGCCTTTTGCGCTTCCGCGCTTGCCTTGCAGCGAAATTCCACAACATCCGGCTCTTCGCCGTCATACGATTCATATTCGATCTTCGCGTGGATGTCCAGCTCCATCGATGCGATCACACCGTCCTCTTCCCGAATGCGCAGGGTATAGTCGGCGGCGGGCACCGCATTCAGAAAATCCGAATAATCACCTGGGATACCGGTATAATATAAGCTTTCCCCTTCCGAGAAATCCCGAATTATCTTGAAGAGTTCCAAGCGATTCAGGCTGATCGTATGGGTGTCGCCATCCCGCTCCATATACAGGTCGCCGAGGAAAGGCTCCAGCACACGGGCGGCGAAAAGCAGATCGTCCGTAAGGTTGAAGTTGCTGTAATAATAGTAGGAGTTGAAGTCGTCGCTCGAAGA
>JAITLA010000158.1 GCA_031278145.1 Eubacteriales Family XIII. Incertae Sedis bacterium | reverse complement strand
AGCGACAAAGAAGAGCGGTTCTTCTTCTATCTTCGGAAACGGCACTCTCGACAAGGTTGCGAGCGGCGACTTCGATTCTTGGAACAAGAACGCCTCGCAGCAGGCGGGTGTGGATGCCGGATCGTTGAATTATCTGAAGGAGATCAAGTCCGGCGGCAAGGGTTTGGACGCGGCGCTCAAAACCGCGTCGCAAACGGCGGGTGCGGGCGGCGAAAAAGCGGCGAACGCGGTCAAGGACATCGTGGCCGGCACCAACAAATTGCTGTCGGCGGCATACGAGAATGTGGGCAAGGGTTCGGAACGCCTGTTTGACGATATCACGGGCGCGGTCAAGACCTATTTGCCGGCGCTCGGCCGCATCGGCGTCAAGATGGGTTCCGACGGATTGTTGCAGACGGACGAGGCGCAACTCAAGAGCGCTTCGGAGAACGGTGAGCTCAACAAGTTCCTCACACAAACCTCTTCCTCGAACTACGGCTTCACAAGCAAGCTCGCGAAGGTGGCCTCAAACATCAAAAACAACCCTTCGTATTACACAAACGCGGGCGCGAACGCCGTGAACAACACGGGTTATTACGACTATCAATCCCACAACAGATATTCCAACGTGGGACTTTTGTTGAATTCCTTGGTGTAGAAATTCAAAATACATTGACATTCGCCTTTTTCTGTGCTAATATTTTGATTTGTAAGCCGCTCAGAATGGGTTTGAACGCGGGCGACCGCGACCCTGATGGCGAGAAGGGCAGAGGAGGTAACTGAATTATGTATGCGGTAATCAAAACCGGCGGGAAGCAGTACGCCGTGGAGCATGGAGACCGGCTTTTCGTCGAAAGGCTTGACGTTGAACCGGGCGCGAAGATCGAATTCGATCGAGTCCTGTATCTGAACGCGGATGATTCCGTGCGGGTCGGCACGCCCTATCTGGACGCCGTGCGCGTGCTCGCGACGGTCGTCGAGAACGGCAAGGCGAAGAAGGTCGTCACCTTCAAATACAAGGCGAAAAAGAACCAAAGAAAGAAGCGGGGACACCGGCAGCCCTACACCCTTGTCGAGATAGACGGCATATCGGTGGACGGCGAGATCGTGAGCGGCAAGCCCGCGGCGGAGGCCGAGGAAGAACAGGCGCCCACCGAGGAAAGCGCCGCCGCGGAAGGGATTGAAACGGCGGCACCCGTTGCGGAGAAGCCCGAACCGGCGGCGGAAGGCGCCCTTGAGGCGGCGGACACGGCGGCGGCCGAAACGGCTTCGCCCGCGGCGAAGCCGAAGCGGGCGGCAAGGCCCAAGACCGCGAAGCCCGAGGCGGAAAAAGCCAAGGCCAAGACGGAGAAGCCCGAGCCGGAAAAGACCGAAGCCAAGGAGCCGAAGCCGAAGAGAACGGCGAAGCCGAAGGCGGAAAAGATTGAAACGGCGGCGCCTGCGGCGGAGAAGCCGAAACGGGCGGCGAAGCCCAAGGCGGAGAAGGCCGAAACGGCGGACGCGGCGAAGCCCGCCGCAGGGAAGCCGGCAAAAACCAAGCCGGAAGACGCGGGCGCGCCGGCGGCCTCGGTCGAGGAAGCGCGCCGGGAAACGAACGACGAAGCTTGATGGATGTGTTTGTGGCGGCCGAGGGCCGCAATGGAGGCGGTTATGGCGAGTAAAAAGGGTGTGGGCAGTTCCAAGAACGGTCGCGAAAGCGAGTCGAAACGCCTTGGCGTCAAGCGCGGGGACGGCCAGTATGTCAGCGCCGGCAGCATTCTCGTGCGGCAGCGGGGTACGAAATTCCACCCCGGCAACAACGTGGGAAGAGGCGGGGACGACACGCTGTTTGCCAAGATAAGCGGAGCGGTCAAATTCGAAAGATACGACAAGACGCGAAAGCAGGTCAGCGTATATCCGAAAGCACGGGAAGCGTAGCGCAGGATGGCCCCTATGAAGCATAGGGGCTTTTTTTCCGGGGATGCGCTTTTTTGAGGAAGGCATGTTTGTAGACAGGGCGGTCATCACCATCAGATCGGGCAGGGGCGGCGCCGGCGCCGTATCGTTTCGCAGAGAACCCTATGTGCCGGACGGCGGTCCGGACGGAGGGAACGGCGGCAATGGCGGCGATGTCGTATTCGTCGCGGACGACGGTCTGCGCACCCTGATGGATTTCAAATACAAGAGGCGCTACGCGGCGCAGGACGGGCAGGACGGCACGGGGCGCAAGCGCTTCGGGAAGAACGGAGAGGACCTCGTGATCAAGCTGCCCCCCGGCACGGTAATCACGGACGAGGCGAGCGGCCTCGTCATCCGGGACCTCGTCCGCGCCGGCGACCGCGTTGTGGCGGCGAAGGGCGGCAGGGGCGGCAAGGGCAACGTGAATTTCAAGACGCCCGTTCGCCAAGCGCCGAATTTCGCCGAGGCCGGCGGCTTTGCGACGGAACGCAAGGTCCTCTTGGAGCTCAAGCTGATAGCCGATGTCGGCCTTATAGGCTTTCCGAACGTCGGGAAGTCCACCCTGCTCTCCGCAGCCACGCGCGCGAACCCCAAGATAGGCAACTATCCTTTCACGACGACGACGCCCAACCTCGGCGTGGTCGCGCTGCATGACACGAGCTTCGTCATGGCGGACATCCCCGGCCTGATCGAGGGCGCCCACGCGGGCGCGGGGCTCGGCACGGAATTCCTCAAGCACATAGAGCGAACGAAGGTCTTGATCCACGTCGTGGACGTTTCCGGACAGGAAGGGCGGGATCCGGCCCGGGATCTGCGCACGATCAACGCGGAGCTCCAAGCTCATACCGTAAACCTATTATGTAAACCGCAATTGATCGCCGCCAACAAGATCGATCTGATCGGCGCGGAAAGCGCGGAATACCTCGCGTTCAAGCGCGAGGCGGAAGCGCTCGGCTTTGCGGTGTTTGCCGTGTCCGCGGCCGCGCGGCAAGGCGTTTCGGAGCTCATGAACGCCGCCGCCGGCGCGCTGTCGCACACCGAGGCGGAAGAGGTCGCCCAAGCGCGTTTCGATGTCCTGCGGCCCGAGGAAGATCCGCATTACAGGGATGTTGCGATATCGATGGACGGACCCGTCTACGTGCTTGCGGGCCCGCAGCTTTTGAAGATCTTCAACTCGACGAATTTCAACGACATGGGATCGGTGCGCTATCTGTACAAGCACATCGAAAAATGCGGCGCCGCAGACCGGCTCAAGGCGATGGGACTGCGCGACGGGGATACGGTCCGGATCCGCGATTTTGAATTTATCTGGTATGACGAATAGACTGACAAACTGTAAGCCATGGTTTTGAATTCGATTCCGACAAGAGAAGAATGCCTGTCCCTGCTCAAGTCGAACAATACGCCGGAGCATGTAATCCGGCATTGTTTGGCGGTTTCGGATGTCGCGGGCCGCATAGGCGCGGCGCTTTCGGACGCGGGCTTTGCGCTGGATCTCGATCTGATCGCGGCGGCGGCCTTGCTGCACGACATCGCGAGGACGGAGGCGCGGCACGCGCACGTCGGCGCGGAGTTGCTGCGAAAGCGGGGCTTCGCGCGGGTCGCGGAGATCGTGTCGCGGCATATGGACCACGCGTTTCCGGACAAGCTCACGGAGATCACGGAGCTCGACGCGGTTTGCCTCGGGGATCGCATGATCCGCGAAAATGTCTGCGTCGGCTTTGAAGCGCGCATGGAGGATGTGCTCGCGCGCTTCTCGCACGATGCGCGGGCCGTATCGAGGATCACGGAGCGCATGGAAAGGAGCAGGGCTTTTATCCGCGCGCTCGAGGAACGGCTCGGGCGAAGCCTGGACGCGATCTGCGGCGTGCCCGCGCCGAAGCTCGAGGCCCTGCTGCTCCGCGTGGAAAAGCCGGGAAGGTACACGGGCGGCGAGCGGAACGCGGTGTACAAGGACGCTTCCGCGGTTTCCCTGCGCTTCGGCCTCGCCTTCCCGGACAGCTATGAGATTGGCATGTCCTGGGCGGGTATACAGATACTGTATCACCTGCTGAACGCGCAGGCGGGGGTCTGGTGCGAACGCGTGTTCGCGCCGGCGCCGGACATGGCCGCCGTTATGAAGAAGCACGGCCTGCCGCTGTTTGCCATAGAATCGAGAAGCCCCGTGGGGCGGCTCGACATGCTGGGTTTCACGCTGCAATTCGAGCTCTCGTTCACGAATGTCCTCTGCATGCTCGAGCAGGCCGGCCTTGCCGTGCGCAGCGCGGACCGCGCGGAAGCCGATCCGCTGATCGTCGCGGGAGGCCCCTGCGCCTTCAATCCGGAGCCCTTGGCGGACGTATTCGATCTGGTGGTGATCGGGGACGGCGAGGAGGTTCTGCCGGAGCTGTGCGCGCTTTTCATCGCCTGGAAGGCCGGCGGCGGACGCGGCGGAAAGCGGGAATTCCTGCGGGCGGCGGCGCGAAGCGAGGGGGTGTACGTTCCCTCGTTCTACGCGCCGCGCTACAGTGCGTCCGGGGCGTTTTTGGGGCTCGAAAGGCTTGCGGAGGATGCGCCCCGGCGCATAAACAAACGCATCGTTTCGGACTTCTGCAAGGCGATCATCCCGACAAGGCCCGTGGTTCACCTGATTGAAACGGTGCACGACCGCGCGGCCGTGGAGATCTTTCGGGGCTGCACGAGGGGCTGCCGCTTCTGCCAGGCGGGCATGATCTATCGGCCCGTGCGGGAACGCACGCAGTCGCTGATAAGGCAGAGCGTGGAGGCCCAGCTCCAAAACACGGGTTACGACGAGGTTTCGCTGCTTTCGCTCTCCACGGGCGATTACTCCGGCATAGAGCTGCTCGTGATGCAGCTCATGGAATACTGCAAGCGCGAGAACATCTCCCTTTCGATCCCCTCGCTGCGCTTGGATTCCTTTTCCTCCGACATCCTGAAGGAGCTGCGCCGGTACAAGAAATCCGGGCTCACCTTCGCGCCGGAGGCCGGCAGCCAACGCTTGCGCAACGCGATCAACACGACGATCACGGAAGAGGAGATCCTGACGGCCGTCGAAGAAGCCGTCCGGCTGGGCTGGAAGCACGTCAAATTCTATTTCATGGTCGGTTTGCCGACGGAAACGCAGGCGGATCTTGAGGCCATCGTTTCCGTGACAAGAAAAACGATGCAGGCGGCGCGCTCCTTGCAGAAAAAAGAAAACCGCACGTTTTCGCTGGCGGTCAGCGTGTCGAATTTCGTGCCCAAGCCGCATACGCCCTTTCAATGGGCGGCGCAGGACAGCCAGGAATCGCTGTACGAAAAAAACCTGTACCTCAAGGAGGCCCTCGGCCGGATCAAGGGCGTGAGCTTCCGGTTTCACGATACGCGCAGCAGCCACATAGAGGCGCTTCTCGCGCGCGGGGACAGGCGCATGCTGTCCGTGATCGCGCGCGCCGCGGCGCTCGGCTGCCGCTTCGACAGCTGGCACGAGCACTTTCGTTACGACCTTTGGATGCGGGCCTTCGCGGAAGAGGGCCTCTCCGTCGACGCGTCCGCCTTTGCGATAGACGACCCGCTCCCTTGGGATCACATCAGCTGCGGCGTGCACAGGGCATATCTGCTGTCCGAATGGGAACGCGCCCACTGCGAATACATCACGCGCGATTGCAGGGAGGGCTGCACGGGCTGCGGCCTCAACTGCCGGAAGGACGATTCCGCCGGCGACTATTTTAGGCGGGCGGGCGGGCCCGGTTGAAGCAAATGAGATATTTAGCAAAATTCGAAAAAAAAGATAACATGATCTATATTTCGCATCTCGATACGCAAAGGCTGTTTCATCGCGCCATCAAGATGCTGCGCGTCGATCTGAAATACTCGAAGGGCTTCAATCCGCACCCCAAGCTCAGCTTCGCCCAGCCCTTGTCGCTCGGGCACGCTTCCGTTTCCGAATATCTGGAGTTTGAAACGGGGGAGGAAGCCGCGCGGCAACAGCCGGCCGCGCTCAAGGAGCGCTTCAACGCGTTGCTGCCGCAGGGCATCCGGATCTTGGAGCTCAGGTGTATTCCGCATCCCGGAAAATCCGCGTCCTCCCTCGTCGCCGCCGCCAAATACCGCATCGAGATCCCCTTCTTCCACGCCTATCGGGAGGCGGTGGCGGAGTTTTTCGGACGCGAGTGCATCATGGCGGAAACACCGCGAAAACGGGAGGCGGCCGTCGACATCCGGCCCATGATCCTCGCGCTCAAGCCGCTTATGGTTGACGAGAATAAAATTACGTTAACATCGACCCTGCACTGCGGCAGCGCCGCGAACCTGAACCCGGAACGCATGCTGCAATGCTTCTACGCGTGCAGCGGGCGGGCTTACGACCGCGCCGCCGTCAGCTTTGAGCGGACGGCGATGCTCGGCTGGAAGGGGGAAGTGCTGATGCCCTTGGAATATCTCTGCGACGTATAGCGATTCGGCGCTCCGGCCGCCGTGAACCGTATACCTTTGCGCGGAGGCCGTCACAAAATCTTTTCGTCAATTTATTAGAACATATTGACATCGGTTCTATAATAATGTAGAATAGGATGCAGATGTATGAATTGACGAAGGGAGGATGCGATGGAAGCTGTTCTGCGCGCGTTTGCGAAGAATTACAAACTGTACGCAAAAATTTTGGCCGTGCTCGTCCTGCTCTCCTGTGCAATCGGGCTGTATCTGCACAGAAGCGCCGGCGGCGCGGAGGCCGGGGAGATCCTGATAACGGGCGGTGTGGAGGTGCCGGGGGAAGGGGAGGCCGCCGCCGAGGCATCGTCCGCGACGGAGGAAAACGCCGGCACGGAGGCGCCGGCGGCCGAAACAGAGGCGCCGGCGGCGCTCGAAACGATTGTGGTGGACGTCGGCGGCGCGGTGCAAAGCCCGACCGTGCTGGTTCTGCCCGCGGGCAGCCGCGTGTACGAGGCACTTGAAGCCGCGGGCGGTTTGCTTCCGCAGGCGGATATACGGGCGATCAACCGGGCGACCGTGCTGCGGGACGGCGACAGGATATACATTCCGAGCAAGGAAGAGAGCGCCGAAGAGACCCCGGTTCCGCAATCGGCCGGCGGCGGCGCGGGTGTGGGCGTCACAAACGCGGCGTCCCGGTCCTTGGCTTCGGCGGCGGACGAGGCGGCGAGGCCCGTCAACATCAATACGGCAGATTCCGCGGAACTGCAAAGGCTGGACGGCGTCGGGCCGTCCACGGCGCAAAAGATTTTGGATTACCGCGCGGCGCACGGGCGCTTCGCGCGCGCAGAGGACATCAAGAACGTCAGCGGTATCGGGGACAAGACCTTCGAGAAGCTCAAGGATAAGATCGCGGTCGATTAGGAGGCGAAGCGCCTGCGGGCCTCGCCGCGTTTTGCCGCCGAGGAGGGGAGCGCATGATCGTATCGGAAGAAAAACTCGCGCGTATCAACGAACTCGCGCGAAAGTCGAAGCATACGCCGCTCAGCCCGGCGGAACAGGCGGAACAGCGCGCCCTGCGCGCGGAATACCTGAGGAACTTCCGCGAGAGTTTTCGCGCCCGGCTCGAATCCATCGAGTTTGTCGATGGCGAGGGCGGTGATTGAACGACGCCGCCCAATCCCCCGGCGAAAGGCCGGGACCGGCGCTTCATCCGGCCCGCGTGGGCTTGCAGTCCCCCGGCGGCTGTGTTCTGCGAGGCGGCGGGGACGGTAAACTCCTAACCCGCTAAAGCGGGGGAGTTGTCGAGTGGCTCCTTCCAACCGTTTGCAAAAGGCGCAAACGGGG
>JAITLA010000011.1 GCA_031278145.1 Eubacteriales Family XIII. Incertae Sedis bacterium | reverse complement strand
CGGGTCTTACGGACGAAAACGGCGCGCTCACCGTTCCCGCGGCCAATGCGCCCGTGGGCGGCCATACGCTGCAGATCGACAAAAAAGGCAAAATGGATCTGCCGGACCTCGTGCGCCTGGCGCCGGGCTATACGGTGAACGTAACGCGGGAGGGCGCGTCCGCGCAGACGCCGGGCGGCGTGTCGGATGAGGTGTACATTACGGTCACGGGCCCGTCGGGGAGTTTGTTCGCGCGCGGGGGCTTTCCGTGGTACGGCGGCATAACGCCGCTGGCGCTGCTCGGCAAGACGGGCCTGCGCTATGAAACCGACGCGGCCGGCGCGTACGTCAAGGCGATCGGCGGCATCGCGGAGTTCGATTACGGCCCGAACAGCGGCTGGCTCTACCGGGTCAACGGCGTTGAAACCATCCGGGAATCGGCCGCCAAATACAGGCTGAACGCGGGGGATACACTCGAGTGGTTCTACACGCGCGACTACACGCAGGAAGCGGGTTCCGCCGCTTGGTCCGCCGCGCCCGCGGCCGAAAACGCCGCCATTGCCGTGACACTGCGGCCCGAGACGGAGGCCGTAAACGGCGCGGCCGAGGCCCGTATCGCGGACGAGGATGTGAAAAAGGTCGTTGCCGAGGCCCTGAAGAGCAAGGCGGACGAGATCGCGATCACGCCCAAGATCACGGGCGAGGCGAGCCGGATATCCGCCACGCTCTCCGTCGCCTCCCTGCGCGGCATCGCGAACGATGCGGACGTCAAACTCACGCTCAAGACCGCGCTCGGCGATATGAGCCTCTCCGCCGGGGGACTCGACGCGCTCGCCGCGCTCGATGCGGGGGAGAGCGCCCCGTTCACGCTTTCGATCGAACGGGAGGCGGACCGCGTTTCGGCCCTGATCGTTCTGGACGGCAAGACGTCGGACCGTGTGGAGGGCGGCGTCAAGCTGCGCGTGCCTCTGCCCGAGCAGCCGACCGCGGGAACGGTGGCGCTGCGCGTGCGGGAGGACGGCACGGAGGAGATCGTCCTGCTGTCGATAGCCGAGGCCGGCGCCTTGGTCGCGATCCTTGACGGATCGGCCACGATCCGCACGGAGGACAGGCGCCGCGCCTTTGACGATGTGGGCGACGACGCTTGGTTTAAGGGGGACGCGGACTTCGTCAGCGCGCGCGGACTCTTCCTCGGCACGGGCGGAAACGCGTTTTCGGGGGACGCGCCCATGACGCGCGCCATGCTGACCGCCGTGTTTCACAGACTCGCGGGTTCTCCGGCCGCCGCGGGCAACGCGTTTTCGGACATCGCCGACACCGCTTGGTACCGCGAGGCCGCGAAATGGGCCGCGGCAAACGGGATCATACGCGGCATGGACGGCGGCTTTGCCGGGGACAGGGACATCACGCGGGAGCAGTTGGCCGTGACGGCGATGCGTTTCGCGCAGACTCTGGATATCAATATGGGCGATCCCGCGGAGCTCGCGGGCTTCACGGATCGCTCCGCAATCTCCGCGTGGGCGGACGAAGCCATGCGATGGGCTGTCGGCGTCGGTCTGCTCGAAGGGGACGCCGGGAAGCGTCTGAACGCCGGCGCGCCCGCTGCGCGGGCCGAGGTCGCCGCCGTCGTGCGGCGCTTTGTCGAGAACTGGGTAAGGACCTTATAGCGTTCCGAATAGTGGAGGAATATATAAAATTATGAAAAGCATAGGTACAAAGCTCGTGGCGCTCATGTTGCTGATCTCTCTGGTGGGCACGGGTCTGATCACTTGCACCGGCATGATTTTGCTCAGAAGTTCGCTTATCGCGGAATCGCTTGAAAGGATCGCGCAGAACACCGCAAGGGAAGCCGAACGCATCAACGGCTGGCTCGAAACGCAGAAAGCCTACATCGAGGCCTTTGCCGTCGAGTCCTCCCTGCGCGGCGAGGTTTCCGACGAGGCCCGGGTCTCTGTCATGCAGGCGCATTTGGAGAAAAACCCGCAGGATTTCGATATCTATGTGGGCTTCCCGGACGGCCATGGCCTGTTCGCTTCCGGTTTTGTGCCCGACTACGCCGGCGGGTGGTCCGCCCCCGCGCGGCCGTGGTATAAGGACGCGCTCGCAAACCTCGGAAAACCCGTCATCACCGATCTTTACACGGACGCGCAGACGGGCCGGCTTTGCATAACGGTTTCGGACGCCGTCGTGCGAAACGGTACGCCGCTTGGCGTGGCGGCCGCCGATATCCTGATCGAGGAATTGACGGACATCGTTAACACGACGAGCGTCGGCGAGGACAGCTACGCGTTCATGCTCGGCGCGGACGAGAGCATCTTGATCTTCCCGGACAACGCCTATCCGCCCGACGAAAACGATGTGTTTCAGAAGCTGTCGGAAGTGGAGGGCGGCTTTTTCGTGCCGCTTTTGGCCGCCACCGCGCAGGACGGCAGTCACGCGAAGTTCAAGAGTCCGGCGGGCGGCGATATGTATTACTCCACAAAGACCGTAGACGCGTCGGGATGGAAGCTTTATACCGCCATACCCGTCGACGTCGTCGAAGCGCCCATATATCGCTTGATGTGGATCGGCTCGTCCATGCTGCTTGTCGTCATGCTCCTTTCCTTTCTTTTGATCCGGTTCTTGATCAGAAGGGCGGTCGTACGGCCGGTGGCGGCCTTGACACAGGCCGCGGACGCCCTGTCCGAGGGGAGCGCGGTTATCAATCTGACGCGGCACGGCGACGACGAGATCGGACGCCTCACGGACGCTTTCATCAAGATGGGGACCTTCGTAAAGGAGCAGGCGGACGCCACCGAATGTATCGCGGGCGGCGATCTCTCGACGGCGATACCCGTTCGCTCCGACAAGGACGTGATCGGCAACGCATTAAGCCGTCTCAGCGAAAGCCTGAACAGCTTTGTCGCCGGCATCGCCATCGCCTCGCGGACGGTCTCCTCCGGTTCGGAGCAGATCGCAAACAGCTCGCAGACCATCGCGCAGGGCGCGACGGAGCAGGCCGCGGTCATGCAGGAACTTTCGGCTACCATCACCGAAATGGCGCAAAAGATCGGCGCCAATGAGGAAAAGACGAGCGAGACGAATACGCTGAGCAAGGAGATCGCCGAGAACGCCAAAAAAGGCGCGGGGTACATGGCCGACATGATAGTCGCGGTGGACGAGATCGGCAAATCGTCGTCCAATATATCGAAGGTGATCAAGACCATAGAGGATATCGCGTTCCAGACGAACATATTGGCGCTCAACGCGGCCGTGGAGGCCGCCAGAGCGGGGCAGCACGGCAAGGGCTTCGCCGTGGTCGCGGACGAGGTGCGCACGCTGGCGGGGCGCAGCGCGACGGCGGTGAACGAGACGACCGCGCTCATCGGGGACACGATATCAAAAGCCTCCGAGGGGACGCGAATCGCGAAGCAGACGAGCGAATCTTTCCGCACGATCATCGACGCGATAGACAAAAACGCGAATCTGGTCGGCGAGGTGAGCGTCGCGATGAAAGAGCAGAGGGACGAAATCCTGCGGCTGAGCGAGCAGACGGGGCAGATCAACAGCGTCGTGGACGCGAACGCGGCCGTATCGGAGGAGTGCGCGGCGGCCGCGGAGCAGCTGTCGGCCGAGGCGGAAAGGCTGGCCCTGCTGGTCCGGCGGTTCAAGTACGCGGAGGATGCGCATACGCAGCCGGCCTTGCTCACGGGGGAAAGCGACACAGGATATGTAATTAATTTGAATCAATTAAAATAATTTCCAAATATATTCGCGGCGATCACCGCGTCGCACGGAGGCGCTTATGAACTTAAAAGGCAGGAGTTTGTTGGAACCCTCGGATTTCAGCGTGGAGGAAACGGAATCGCTCTTCGCGCTGGCGGGACGTATCATGGACGCGCCGCAGGATTACGACGCGGTTTGCCGCGGCCGGCTGCTCGCCACCTTGTTTTATGAACCGAGTACGCGGACGCGCTTCAGCTTCGAGGCCGCGATGCTAAGGCTCGGGGGCAAGGTGATCGGCTTTTCGGAACCGGGTTCGAGTTCGGTCGCCAAGGGCGAGAGCATAGCGGACACGATCCGAACCGTGGCCTGCTACGCGGACATCGCCGTGATACGGCATCCCAAGGAGGGCGCGCCGCGCGTCGCCGCCGCGTATGCGGACATACCCGTGATCAACGCCGGGGACGGTGGCCACCAACATCCCACGCAGACGCTCACGGACCTCTTGACCGTCAAGCGCGAGAAAGGCGGTTTCGACAAGCTGACCATAGGACTCTGCGGCGATCTGAAGTTCGGCCGCACGGTGCATTCGCTGATCAAAGCGCTCTCGCGCTACAGGGGCGTCCGCTTCGCGCTGATTTCGCCGGAGGAACTGCGGGTTCCCGAATACGTGCGCAAGGAGGTCTTGCAAAAGGCGGGCGCGTCCTTTTCGGAAACGGAAAACCTGTCGGAGGTCATGCCCTCCTTGGATGTCCTGTACATGACGCGGGTGCAGCGGGAGCGCTTCTTCAATGAAGAGGATTATATACGCCTGAAAGACAGCTATATCTTGGACGCCGAGAAGCTGCGCCGCGCGCGCGCCGATATGATGGTACTGCATCCCCTGCCGCGCGTCAACGAGATCGCGGCCGAGGTGGACGCGGACCCGCGGGCTTTCTATTTCAAGCAGGCCAAGAACGGCATGTACATCCGCATGGCGCTGATCATGGCCCTTTTGGGCGCGCGGGCCGCGGGAAGCTGAGACTTTCACCCGCCGCCCGGGTCGCGCCGCCTTGGCGCCGCGCGCCGGCGACGCCAAGGGCGAAAGTCCGAAAGGAGGAACCGGAATGGTTGTCATCAACAGCATAGCCAGGGGTATCGTCATAGACCACATACGCGCGGGCTGCGGTATGCGTGTCCTCGCCTATCTGAACATCGACACGAGCCGCAACACCGTGGCTTTCATTATGAACGCCGCCAGCAAGAAGCACGGCAGCAAGGACCTGATCAAGATAGAGAACATCACGGACGTCGATCTGACGGTGCTGGGACTCATCGATCACAACGCGACCGTGAACATCATAGAGGATCATATCATCGTCAAGAAGATCAAATTGCGCTTGCCCGAAACGGTGACGGACGTGATCAAGTGCAAAAATCCGCGCTGCGTCACCTCCTCCGAGAGCGGGGTTTCGCACATATTCCGCCTTGTGGATGAGGACGCAAAGGAATACCGGTGCGAATACTGCGACGATCTTGTGAAAGCGGGTGAGTATTGAGCGGGACGGCGCGGACGCGCGCGCCCGCGCGGGTGTTCGGCGCGTCGAACAGGATATGGATACGCGGCGGTCGCGTGGTGGACCCCGTGGCGGGCCTTGACGAGCGGGCGGACCTGCTCGTCAGGGACGGCGCGATCGCGGAAATCACGCCGGCGAAGCGGGCGGACGACGCCTTTGTCGCGGGACTCGCCCTGCCGGGCGGCCCCCGCGTGATCGACGCTGCGGGTTGCATTGTGATTCCGGGCCTGATCGATCTGCACGTGCATTTCAGGGAACCCGGGGCCTGTCACAAGGAGGATATCGCCACGGGCAGCTTGGCCGCGGCGCGGGGCGGCTATACGACCGTCTGCTGTATGCCGAACACGCAGCCCGCCTTGGATAAGCTCGAAACGATCGCTTACGTGGACGGGCGCGGCCGCGCGGTCGGTCTCGTCAACCTGTTGCCCGCGGGCGCTGTCACGGAGGGCCGGGCCGGCCGCGCGCTCACCGATTTCGCCGCCATGGCGGGCGCGCCTACGCGTTGCCGCGAGCTGACCGGAAAGGGGATCTGCGCCGTATCGGACGACGGCACGACCGTACAGGACGACGCCTTGATGCGGCAGGCGGCGGAACGCGCCGCCGCGCTCGGGCTCATAATCATGGACCACCCCGAAAAAAGCGCGCTCGGCGGCGGCGCGGTCAACGAGGGCCTGATGTCGAGGCGGCTGGGGCTTGGGGGCATACCCGCGCTGGCCGAGGTGGATATCGTGGCGCGGGATATCGCGCTGGCCGAGGAAACGGGCGCGCACATACACCTCCAGCACATCAGCACGCGCACGAGCGTGGAATTGATCCGATCGGCAAAGGCGCGGGGCGTCAAGTTGAGCGCGGAGACCGCGCCGCATTATTTCGCGCTGACGGAGGAGGCCCTGCTGCGCGCGGGCACGAACGCGAAGATGAACCCGCCGCTCCGCACGGAGTCCGACAGGCAGGCCGTGATCGACGCGCTCTGCGACGGAACGATAGACCTTATCGCGACGGATCACGCGCCCCATACCGAGGCGGAGAAAGCGCTGCCGATGGCGGAAGCGCCCTTTGGCGTGACGGGGCTTGAGATCGCCTTTGCGATCGGGTATACCGTCCTTGTGCGCGGCGGCCGCATGACGCTGTCCGATCTGATCCGCCGCATGAGCGTGAATCCCGCCCGCCTGATCGGTCTGCCCCGGGGTTGCCTGCTCCCGGGCACCGCCGCGGACCTCGCGATCATCGAGGTGGAACATCCGTACACGGCGGCCGGCGCGGACTTCGTATCCAAGGGGAAAAACTGCCCTTTCGACGGTATGCGCGTATTCGGCAAGCCGCGTTTTACGATGTGCGGCGGCGTTTTGACGTGGAGCGACGCCCTGTTTGCGCGCATGATGCGGAAAGGACGCTTATGATAGACAGACTGACAGACAAGATCGAACGCTGCGGCGCGTCCATCGTCGTCGGACTCGATCCGACCTACGCGATGATACCGGGGAGCCTGCGCGCGGAATGTTTGGAGGCGCACGGCCCGACTCCGCGCGCCGTCGCCGCGATGTTCACGGCGTACAACAAGCGGATCATAGACGGCGTATGCGATCTGGTTCCGGCCGTGAAGCCGCAGATCGCCATGTATGAACAGTTCGGGCCGGAGGGCATTTTTGCCTATGTCGAAACGACGCGTTACGCCGCGGAGAAGGGCCTCCTCGTGATAGGGGACGTGAAGCGCGGCGATATCGCGAGTACGGCGGCGGCCTACGCCGCCCATCTTTCGGGCGTCCGGATCGAATCGCGGGCGTACGAAATCTGGACGGAGGACGCGATAACCCTGAATCCCTACATGGGAAGCGACAGCGCGGCGCCGTTTCTCGCGGTCTGCCGCGAGCGCGACAAGGGCGTCTTTGTCCTCGTAAAGACGAGCAATCCGGGCAGCGCGGACCTGCAGGACTTGGTGCTGGCGGCCTCGGGGCTGACGGTCTGCGAGCATGTGGCGGACCTCGTTTCCGGCTGGGGCGCGGATATGATCGGAAGCTGCGGCTACAGCAAGGTGGGCGCCGTCGTCGGGGCGACGTTCGCCGCGCGGGGCGCGGCCTTGCGGAAGCGTATGCCGCGCGTGTTCTTCCTCGTGCCGGGCTACGGCGCGCAGGGCGCTTTGGGCAAAGACCTGAGCGGCTTCTTCGACAGGGACGGGGGCGGTTGTATCGTGAACTCGTCGCGCGGTATCACGGCGGCGTGGCAGAATGACGGGAAGTTCGGTGAACACAATGTCGGCGAGGCCGCGCGCGAAGCGGTGCAAAGCATGCGGATCGATATCGAGACCGCCCTGCGCGGGCGGACCTCGGCATGAGCCTCGGCGTGAGCGGGGCGGACGCGCGCGACCTTTCGCGCCGGGAGCGCGGCGTATTCCGCGCCGAGATTCTGCGCAGCGAGGCGATCGCGACGGACGTACACCGCATGGTATTGGGGATAGAGGACGACGGCGGGCCGCGCTTCCCCGCGCCCCTGCCGGGCCGCTTCGTGAAGGTGTATCTGAACGACGCGAGCAGGCTGTTGCCGCGCCCGATCAGCGTATGCGATTGGTCGGAGGGGCGTCTGACGCTCGTATTCGGCGCGGTCGGCGCGGGTACGCGGCAATTGGCCTCTTACGCGCGCGGCACGGCGCTTCGCGTGGGTCCGCCCGCGGGGAACGGCTTCGATACGGACGCGGTGCGCGGCATGTCCCGCGTGACGCTGGTGTGCGGCGGCCTCGGCGCGGCGCCGCTGTTGCTTCTCGCGCGCTCTTTGCGCGCCGCCGGCGCGCCGCCGGCGCGCGCCGTGCTGGGCTACGGGAGCGAAACCTTTCTCACCTCCGAATTTGAAACGCATTGCGACGCGCTGCACATCGCGACCGACGACGGAACGACGGGTTTTCACGGCAATGCCGCGGAACTTCTGAAAACGCTCCCGCTCGCGGGCGGCGAGTATTTCTTTGCCTGCGGCCCCGCTCCCATGCTGCGCGCCCTGTCGCGCTTCGCGGGCGGGCAGGGGATAGGCCTGCAGGTGTCGCTCGAAGAAAGGATGGGTTGCGGCTACGGGGCCTGCCTCGGTTGTGTCGTTAGGATCGCGGGCGCGGACGGGGTTTTCACGAGCCGCAGGCTGTGTCTGGACGGTCCCGTTTTCGACGGAAGCGAGGTGATTTGGGATGTCTGAAACGCCCGATCTGCGCGTCGCTTTCTGCGGCCTGACTTTCAACAATCCCGTCTTTACGGCCTCCGGGACCTTTTCGGCGCGGGAAAGCGGCCGGTTTTACGATTTCTCGCGGCTCGGCGCGGTTACGGTAAAGGGCCTTACGGCGCGGCCTTGGCCCGGGAATCCGACGCCGCGTATCGCGGAGAGTCCCGGCGGCATGTTGAACGCGATCGGGCTGGAAAACCCCGGCGTGGATCGCTTCATCGCGGAGGAACTGCCTTTCCTGCGGGCATACATCGGCGCCGCGGGCACGCGCGTCATAGCGAACGTGGCGGGGCACGACGCGGACGAATACTGCGCGGTCGCGGAGAAGCTCGACGGCGCGGACATCGATCTTTTGGAACTCAACATATCCTGTCCGAACATCCGCGCGGGCGGTCTCGCTTTCGGCGCGGACCCGCGCGCGGCGGCGGAACTGACGCGGACGGTGCGGCGGCGTGTGAAAAAGCCGCTGATCGTAAAACTCACGCCGAACGTGACGGATATCACGGAGGTTGCGAAAGCGGTCGAGGCGGCGGGCGCGGACGCGCTTTCGCTCATCAACACCCTGGTCGGTATGCGCATAGACGCGAACAGGCGCGCGCCGCTTCTCGCGAACGTGACGGGGGGACTGTCGGGACCGGCGGTGAAGCCGGTCGCGCTGGCCATGGTATACAGGACGGCGCGCGCCGTGCGCCTGCCCCTGATAGGCATGGGCGGCATTATGAGCGGCGAGGATGCCGCGGAATTCCTGATGGCCGGCGCGTCCGCCGTCGCCGTGGGAACGGCGGCCCTGCTCGATCCCGTCGCTCCGCACAGGATATGCGAGGGTCTCGCGGCTTTCATGAAAGAAAAGGGCTATGCGAACGCGGCCGCGCTCAGGATACCGTGAGGGAGGTCCCGCGCGGCGCAAAAGGGGGGAGAGAACGGAGGATATGAACGACAAGGCGGAATTTATAGAATTTATGCTGCGGTCCCGCGCCCTGCTCTTCGGGGATTTCACGACGAAGAGCGGCAGACGATCGCCCTATTTCATCAACGCGGGGGCCTATCGCTCGGGGGAACAACTCGCGCGCCTCGGACGCTTTTACGCGGACTGTATCGAGACGCATATCGCCGCCGGCGACATCGCGGCGGACGTGCGCGTGCTGTTCGGGCCGGCCTACAAGGGCATACCGCTCGCCGTTTCCGCGGCCATGGCCTTGGCGGAGCGCGGGCGGCCGATGTATTACTGCTTCAACCGCAAAGAGGCCAAGGATCACGGCGAGGGCGGCGAACTCGTGGGCTACCTCCCCCGCGACGGCGACGGGCTGCTTCTCGTGGAGGATGTCATCACGGCGGGAACGGCCGTCCGGGAGACGCTGCCGATTCTGAAAAGGATCGCCAAACTGCGCGTGGAGGGGCTGGTGGTCTCCGTGGATCGCATGGAGCGCGGCGGCGGGGAGAGATCCGCCGTTCGCGAACTGTTTGAGGACTGCGGCGTCAGGACCTTCCCGATCGTCACGATCGCGGATATCCTCGCTTTCTTGCGCGACGCCTCCGCGGACGCGGCGTTTTGGATCGACGACGATGTAAAAAAAAGGATGGAAGAATACTTCGCGGCGTATTGTAAGGGTCTCTGTTAAATGATACAATATAAAGAGGCATACAATCCGCGGATTGTTGCGGCTCAAAAATCAAATCAAAACCGCGCGGGCAAAGGGGCGCGGGTCCCGGGCATCAGCCTAAAAATTACTAAAAAAGGATAAAACTAACATGTCATTCACGCATCTGCACGTTCATACGGAATACAGTCTGCTCGACGGCGCCGCGCGTATCGCCGATTTGATCGCCCGCGCGAAGGAACTGTCCATGGACGCCGTGGCCGTCACCGACCACGGCGTCATGTTCGGTGTGATCGAGTTTTACGAGGCGGCCAAGGAGAACGGTATCAAGCCGATTATCGGCTGCGAGGTCTATACGGCCATGCGTTCGATGCGCGACAAGGATTCCGAGCGCGACAAGCAGCAGGGCCATCTCGTGCTGCTCGCGAAAAATATGACAGGCTATCGCAACCTGATCAAGCTCGTTTCCGAATCGTACATAAACGGTTTCTATTACAAGCCGCGCGTGGACAAGGACCTGCTGCGTCTCCATGCGGAGGGCCTGATCGCCCTCTCCGGCTGCTTGGCGGGCGATGTGCAGCGCAAGCTGCTCGAAAGCAATTACGAGGGCGCGAAACGGGAGGCGCTTGCATTCCGGGAGATCTTCGGCGAGGGCAATTTCTATCTCGAATTGCAGGATCAGGGGCTTGCGGAGGAGAAACAGATTCTGCCCGACATGCTGCGCCTGCACGAGGAAACGGGCATTCCCCTCGTCGCCACGAACGATGTGCATTATGTGAACCGCACGGACGCCGCCGCGCAGGATGTGCTGCTTTGCATACAGACGGGCAAGCGCATCGACGACGAGGACAGGATGCGCTTTCGGACCGATCAGTTCTATCTCAAGTCGGAAGAGGAGATGGCCGCGCTCTTTCCCGACCTGCCGGAGGCCCTCGCCAATACGCGGCGGATAGCGGACGCGTGCGACTTGGAATTCAAATTCGACGAATTGCACCTGCCGGAATTTCACGCGCCGGACGGCACGGAGAACGCGGTCTACCTGCGGACCCTCTGCGAGGAGGGCTTGCGGCGCCGCTATGAGGAGATCACGCCCGCGCTTGCGGACCGCCTCGCCTACGAACTCGCCACCATCGAGAATATGGGCTATGTGGAGTATTTTCTGATCGTGTGGGACTTCATCCGCCACGCCCGCGCGAGCGGTATCGTGGTCGGCCCGGGGCGCGGCTCCGCGGCGGGCAGTTTGGCCGCCTACAGCCTGTGGATCACGGACATCGATCCGATCGAATACAACCTGATCTTCGAGCGCTTCCTGAATCCCGAGCGCATCAGCATGCCCGATATCGACATTGATTTCTGCTATGAGCGGCGCGGCGAGGTGATCGACTACGTGATCGAGAAGTACGGCGCCGACAAGGTAGCGCAGATCATCACCTTCGGGACCATGTAAGCCAAGGCCGTCGTGCGCGATGTGGGCCGCGCGCTGAACATGACCTACGCGGAGGCGGACGTGATCGCGAAGATGATCCCCTTCGATCTCAAGATGACGCTCAAGCTGGCGCTGGAAACAAGCCCCGATCTGCAGCGCGCCTATAGCGGCGACGAGCGGGTGCGCAGGCTGATCGACACGGCGAAAGCGCTGGAGGGTATGCCGCGGCACGCCTCCACGCACGCCGCCGGCGTTGTGATCTCGGAGAGGAGCATAGACGAGTACGTCCCCCTGTACAATTCGGACAAGGGCGTCAGCACGCAGTTCCCGATGGGAACCATCGAGAAACTGGGCCTCCTCAAGATGGACTTTCTGGGCCTTAGAAACCTCACCGTCATCCGCGACGCGCTGATCTTCATCGAGCGGAACCACGGCGTTTCCATCGATTTTTCGCGCATGAAGCCGGACGATCCCAAGGTGTTCGAGTTGATCGGCAGCGGCAACACGCAGGGCGTCTTTCAGCTGGAAAAGTCCGGGATGATCCGCTTTATGCGGGAATTGAAGCCGGAGTGCTTTGAGGATATCGTGGCGGGCATCGCCCTCTACAGGCCGGGTCCCATGTCTTTCATCCCCGACTACATCCGGAACAAGAAGAATCCCCAAAAAGTAGAATATGCCCATGAACGCCTCGCGCCCATCCTGTCCGTCACCTACGGCTGCATGGTCTATCAGGAACAGGTGATGCAGATCGTCCGCGACTTGGCCGGCTATACCTACGGGCAGAGTGATATGGTGCGGCGCGCGATGAGCAAGAAGAAGATGGATGTCATGCTGCGCGAGGAGGAGAAATTCATCTTCGGCGAGCGGGACGAGGCCGGCAATGTGAAAGTGGAGGGCTGCGTCAGGCGGGGCGTGCCCGAGGCGGCGGCCCGGGAGATATTCAGGCAGATGATCGGCTTCGCGGAATACGCTTTCAACAAGTCCCACGCGGCGGCCTACGCGGTGCTTACCTACCGGACGGCCTATCTCAAGGTCTACTACCCCTTGGAATTCATGGCCGCGCTCATGACGAGCGTGATGGGCGACGCGGCGCAGGTCGCGCAGTACGTGCGCAACTGCACGGAGATGAACGTAGAGGTGCTGCCGCCCGATATCAACGAGAGCGAGAAGAAGTTCAGCGTCAAGGACGGCAAGATTCGCTTCGGTCTGCTCGGCGTCAAAAACGTGGGCGAGGGCGCGATCGACGCGATCATAAAGGCCAGGACGGAAAAGGGCGCGCCCAAAACCATCTTTGAATTCATAAACAACATCAGCATAAGCGAGATCAACCGGAAAGCCGTAGAGAGCCTGATCCTCGCCGGCGCGCTGGACTGTCTGCATCCCAATCGCGCCGCGCATATCGCGGTGTACGAAAAGCTCATGGATTCGGCGCAAAACAGCGCGCGCAAAACGGTCGAGGGCCAGTTGTCGCTGTTTCAACTCAACGGCGCGGAGATGCGCGGCGTCGTCGAAAGCGAGAACCTGCCGCTCGTGGAGGACTTTTCAAAGGCGGATCGCATGGCCCGCGAGAAAGAGATGCTGGGGATCTATCTGACGGGACATCCGCTCTCGGACCGCCGCGCGATCATCGAGAAGGTATCGAACATCACGACGGAGGAGATCATCCATTTCCGGGACAACCCGAACGTGCGGGACAGGATGGAAACGCTGATGGTCGTGATCATCAACCGCAAAAAGACGCAGATCACGAAGAGCGGTAAGGTCATGGCCTTTCTGGACATCGAGGACCTGTTCGGCGGCGTGGAGGCGATCGTCTTTCCCAAGGTCTACGAGCGCTGCGCGTCGGCGGTCTTTGAGGATTCCATCGTGGTGCTGCGCGGCAAATTGAGCTTCAAGGACGAGGAAACCCCCAAGGTCATAGCGGAGAAGATCACGCCCGTGGATGTGGCGGAGGAATTCTATCGCCGCAAGGAGCGCGAAGCGGCGGCGCGGGCCGCGATATAGGGCCGGTCCTTTGCGTCCCGTGCGCGCCGGCTGCGCGTCAAATGCTCGCAAATTGGGCAAAAAACATTGTTAAGTCGGAAAAAAGTGCTATAATAAGTATATAATACTCGACGGCGCAAGGAGGATTTACAGGTATGAAACGAATCGGTGTATTGACCAGCGGCGGCGATTCGCCCGGTATGAACGCAGCCATCCGCGCCGTCGTGCGCGGCGCCATTTACAACAATATGGAAATATACGGAATAGAGCGGGGCTACGAGGGCCTGATCGCGGGCGACATCAGGGAGCTTTCCGTTTCCTCCGTTTCGGATATCATCCAGCGCGGCGGCACCATGCTGCGCACGGCGCGCAGCGCGCACTTCATGGAGCCCGAGGGCTTCAAGCGTGCCGTGGACATGCTTGAGAACTTCGAGATAGAAGGGCTTGTGGTGATCGGCGGCGACGGTTCCCTGAAAGGGGGCCTCGACATATCGCGGACGGGCGTGACCGTGATCGGACTGCCGGGCACCATAGACAACGACCTTCCGTACACGGATTTCACGATAGGCTTCGACACCTCCGTCAACACCGTGCTGCAGGCCATAGGCAACATCCGCGACACCTCGTCGTCGCACGAGCGCAGCACGGTCATAGAGGTGATGGGCAGGAGCTGCGGCGACATCGCCCTCTACGCCGGGCTCTGCGGCGGCGCGGAAACGGTGCTGATCCCCGAGGTCGAGCCCAACATCAACGCGATCTGCCGCAAGCTGATACAGGGAAAGAACAGAGGCAAGCTGCACAGCATCATCATAAAGGCGGAAGGCGTAACCATTACCACGCAGGAACTGGCGGACCTTATCCATGAACGGACGGGCCTCGATACGAAGGTGGTCGTGCTCGCCTACATCCAACGCGGCGGTTCTCCGACCGGCCGGGACAGGATGCTCGCGAGCCGCATGGGCTACAAGGCGGTCGAGCTCCTGCGGGACGATTCGGCGAGCCGCGCCATCGGCATTCGCGGAACGGAGATCGTGCATTACGATCTGGAAGACGCGCTGCGGATGGAGCGCGAGTATAACAGCGACATCAACGACTTGGCGGAAATCCTGTCAATCTGATAGCGCCAAAGGGGAGAACATCGTTATGAGTGAAAAACGCACAAAGCTGATCTGCACAATAGGCCCCGCCTGCACGGACAGGGAGATCCTGCGCAACATGATGCTGGCCGGCATGAACGCCGCCCGCCTGAACTTTTCCCACGGCTCGTATCCCGATCACAAAGAGAAGATAGATCTGATCAAGGAGCTGCGCGCGGAGCTTGAGCTGCCCATCGCCGTCATCCTGGACACAAAGGGGCCCGAGATCCGCACGGGAACCTTCGCGGACGGGCAAGTCGAGCTTGCGGAAGGCCAAAAATTCACAATCGTCACGGAGGAGATCATCGGCAACGCCGAATGCTGCGGCACGAGCTATCCGGCGCTCGCGAGCATCGTGAAGCCCGGGGACCGGATCCTGATAGACGACGGGCTTATCGGGCTGACGGTTGACGAGAGCGACGGTGCGCGCGTGCTCTGCACCGTGCACAACGGCGGCGTTGTGAAGGACCGCAAGAGCATCAACCTGCCCGGCGTGCATCTGGATCTGCCGGCCCTGTCGGACAAAGACAAGGACGACATAGAGTTCGGCATCGAGCAGGATGTGGACTTCATCGCGGCCTCCTTCATCCGCACGGCCGCCGACGTGCAGGAGATCCGCAAATTCCTCGCGGTGCTGGGCGGGCAGCGGATCAAGATCATATCCAAGATAGAAAACAGGGAGGGCGCGGACAACATCGATGAAATCATCGCGGCCTCCGACGGCGTCATGGTCGCCCGCGGCGATCTCGGCGTGGAGATCCCGCCGGAGGAGGTGCCCCTGATACAGAAGGAGGTCATCAAGCGCTGCAACAGCAACGGCAAATTCGTCATCACGGCCACGCAGATGATGGATTCGATGATCCGCAACCCGCGGCCGACGCGCGCGGAGGTGGCCGACGTCGCCAACGCCGTTTTGGACGGCACGGACGTGATCATGCTCTCCGGCGAGACCGCGTCCGGAAAGTATCCGCTCGAAGCGGTGAAGATGATGGTGGATGTGGCCGTCGCGGCGGAGGGCGCCATCGGACACAGCCGGCTCTATCGGGATCGGCGAACCGGCGGCAACCGCGACGTGACGGGCGTGATCGGCTTCTGCACCGTGAACAGCGCGGACAGCCTGAATGCGCAGGCCATCGTCACGCCCACGTCCTCCGGTAACACGGCGCTGATGATCTCCAAGCACAGACCCAAGTCCAAGATCATCGCGTTTTCGCTCAACGATCAGGTTGTGCGGCAGCTCTCGCTCGTCTGGGGCGTGACCGCCTATCGCATGGAGCGCCTCGACGATCAGCAGGAATTCTTCAGGGACGTCATACGGCACTGCATGCGCCTGAGCCTCGTGGATGAAGGGGATGTGATCGTCATAACCGCCGGCATCCCGCTCGGGATCAGCGGCGGCACGAACATGCTGCGCATTCACGAAATCGGACAGCCGTTCTGATAAAATTGCGGCCTGCGCCCTGATATTTCAATCGTCCCGCCGCCTCGCCCGTTCTTCCCCGTGCAAAAAAGTCGTGGCCTTTGCGGCGTTGCGAAGAGCGGAGTGGCTTACCAAGCCCAAGGTCTTTTCCGCCTCATGCCGGGATCACGAAAAGACGCGTACCCCGCGCGAGCCGCGCCTCCAGCTTCGCCGCCATGCCGGAGGGGGCGAAGTCCTCCCGCGACTCGCCCATAACCACGATGTCCGCGCGGTTCTTCTGCGCCTGCTCGGACAGCGTCGTGAGCACATCGTCGGATTTGAGCACCGTCAGGCTCGCGTCGTATTCCTTCGCCTTCTCGTACAGATAGTCGAGCGCCTCACCCTCCCCGGAGCTGCCCAGAATGCTGTAACGGTCGTTGGCGACATGGATGACAAAGAGCTCGCCCGGATCGTCGCCGAGCAGATCCCTGCCGTATTTGATCAGTCGGTCACAGGTCCTTTGCTGCGTTACGCATACCATAATGTTTTTCATGCTTGACCCCATCGCGTTGCGATTCGACGTCCCGTATGACCCCGGCGTTCGGCGGTCAATAATCCCTACCGGATAAGTATTACCCCTTTCGCTCCCGCTCTAATCAAGCCCAACGCGATCACGCGTCAAAAATTCAGGCAGTCTATAAAGAGATCGTTGAAATCCGCGCGGTTGGCGAGCTCGACGACCTCCGTCGCGGGGACGAGCGCCGCGATCCTTGCGCGATGCGCGCGGTTCAGCAGGAAGGCCCGGCCGCCCGACTGCGACGTGTTGCCGAGGAATTCAATCCTTCCGGCGCAGGCGGCGGGCAGCAGACCCATGTGAATGAGGCTCTCCGCGCGCAGCCGGTAGCCGAAGGCGCCCGCGATCAGCACGCGGTCGAGCCGCTCCGCGCTCGTTTTGACGATTGCGAGCAGGGTTTCGACGCCCGCGCGCAGCGCGCCCTTCGCCAGCTGCACCTGACGGACGTCCCGCTGCGTGAGCGGTATGCCGGGCGCGACCGAAAAAGCGGGCTTCCCCGCATCCTCCGTCATGCGGGCGGCGAGCGGCGGCGGCAGCGCGTCCGCCTCCGCAAACCTGCCCGTTTCGTCTATGACGCCGTGCGCGACGAGCTCCCCCACGATATCGATAAGCCCGCTGCCGCAGATGCCTGCGGGCGGCGCGTCGCCGATTGTGCGCAGGACGGGCTCGCCCGTGCCGTCTATCGTGAAGCGCTCTATCGCGCCCGTTGCCGCGCGCATGCCGAAGCGGATGTTCATGCCCTCGAAGGCGGGGCCCGCCGCCGCGGAGGCGGCGCAGAGCCTGCCGTTGTCGGCCATGACCATCTCGCCGTTCGTGCCGATGTCTATGAACAGGCTGCGCCCCGCGCGCTCGTGGAGCCTTGCCGCGAGGATGCCTGCGGTGATGTCCGCGCCCACGTAGGCGGAGAGGATCGGCGGCAGGTACACGCGGCCGAGGGGCGATATCGCAAAGCCGCTCTCTGCGGCGCCGAAGCTCTCCCCGCCCCGCAGCCGCGAAACGAAGGGGACCCTGCCCAAGGGGGCCGGATCCAGCTTCATGGCGAGGTGTAGCATCGCGGTGTTGCCGCTCAGCACGATCTCGTAGACGCAATCCGCGCCGATGCCCGCCCGCGCGCAAAGGCCCGCCGTCAAGCCGTTGAGCTCCGACAGCAGCAGGCCGTGCAGCGTGGCGAGCCCCTGCGGATCGGAGGCGAACTTGATGCGCGACAGCACGTCCTGCCCGTATGCGGTCTGCGGATTCACGGAAGAAAGCGCCGCCATCGTCCTGCCGCTCGTCATATCCACGAGCTCCGCCACCAGCGTGGTCGTGCCGATGTCCGCGACGATGCCGTAGAGCGCGCCGCGCGTGTCCCCCTCCTCGACGCCGCGCGGCGCGCCGCCCGCGTATACGGTGGTTTCGTCCCGCTCCGGCGCGTAGTCCTTGCCGAATTCCGGCGCGAGCGCCGCGTCGGAGGACGCGTCGCGCCCGGAGATTTGGATCTGCGTCCACGCGTCGCCGCGCGCGGGGAGCGTGACGCGGATATCGCCGCGGATGCTCGTGGCGCAGGCGAGGACGCAGCCCTCGGCCCTCTCCTCCTCGCACAGGAGGCACGCGCCGCCTTGCTCCACGCGCGGCAACGCCTCCGCCGCGAGCTTCACCTTGCACTTGCCGCAGATCGAGGCGCCGCCGCACGGGGTTTCGAACGGGATGCCGGCCGCGCGCGCCGCCTCCGCTATGCGCGTGCCGGACGCGACGCGCACGGTCCGCCCCTCCGGGAGAAATGTCACGGTATGCATTCGCATCACTTGCCTCCTACTGTAAAAACCAAAAATACCAACGCTCCGGAGCCTCACCGTAATTATAGCATACATCATTGCGCAAGACCATACGCCGGAGTGGTTACAATAGGATTTGCTTTTACCGGTGTTTTGCGGTATGATAAGTGTGAAAATACTTTTTCACACTGCCCGGAGGGCATTTAATTTACTGACACATACAGGGAATATCCCTCGCGTCGATATTGTTTTCACGGACGATTTGTGGCGGCGCGAAGTGCCGTCATGGGGCCGGTAATCATGGACAGGGTCATACTGCATTGCGATATGAATGCCTTCTACGCCTCCGTGGAGCTGCTTTCCAAGCCGGAGCTGGCCGAGCGGCCCGTGGCCGTCTGCGGCGATCCCGCCGCCAGACACGGCATCGTTCTGGCGAAGAACGAGCGGGCCAAAGCCTTCGGCGTATCCACCGCGGAAACGATATGGAGCGCCCGCAGAAAATGCCCGGAGCTTGTGCTCCTGCGAGCGCATCATGAAAAATATCGCGAATACTGCGCCTTGGTCAACGAGATCTATTACCGCTTCACGGACATGACGGAGCCCTTCAGCATAGACGAATCCTGGCTCGACGTGACCGGGAGCGGCCTGCTGTTCGGCGACGGGCGCGCAATCGCCGACCGCATCCGCGAAACCGTTCGCGGCGAGCTCGGGCTCACGCTGTCCGTCGGCGTGTCGTTTGGCAAAGTGTTTGCGAAGATGGGCTCCGAATACAAAAAACCGGACGCCACCACGGTGATAGATCGCGAGAATTACCGCGCGCTTTTGTGGCCCCTGCCGGTCGGGGCGCTCTTCTTCGTGGGCGGCGCGACGGCGGCGAAGCTGGCGAGCAAGGGCATCCGGACGATAGGCGGCCTGGCCGCCTGCGACAGGAGCGTGCTCGTTTCGTGGCTCGGCAAGCAGGGCGCCATGCTGCACGACTACGCCAACGGCACGGACGATAGCCCCGTGCGCCTTGCCGCGGAGCGCCGCCGCATCAAGTCCGTTGGCAACGGGATCACCTTCAAGCGCGACATCAGGGGCCCGGACGAAATTCGCACGGGCGTGACGGCCCTGTCCGATACCGTGGCCGGCCGCCTGCGAAAATACGGGCTCAAATGCCGCTCCGTGAAGGTCGATATCAAGGATCCCTATTTCAAGACCATATCGCGGCAGAAGCGGCTTGCCGTCGCCACCGACGTGACGGAAGAGATCATCGGCGCCGCCATGGCCCTGATCGAGCGCGCGTGGGGACGCGACGAGCCGATACGCCTGATCGCGGTCACGGGCGGCAACCTGCGGGACGGCGACGCGGCGGAGCAGCTCAGCTTCTTCGGCGCGGACGGCCTGACGCCGGACGCGGGCCGGGCGCGCGGCGCGCGCATCGATCAGGCGCTGGACAACATCCGCCGCAAATACGGCGACGGCGCCATCACCTTTGGCAGCATCTTGCACAACGACATCGGCATCGAGCTCGACGAGCGGATCGACGAGGCGCCGAACGATTGAAAACAGGAAAGGCGGATATTGTGCGAATCCCTTTGTTTGTTTCCGGGCTCATACCCATAGCCGCAGGCATTTTCTTTCTGGTCAACGAGGGGCAGACCTTTGCCGCGCTGGCCTTTGTCGCGGGCGCGGCCCTGCTGGCCTTCGGCCTGATCGGGACGCTCATGTACTTCCTCGCGCGCCGCAGCCTCGGCGTGCCGGGCTGGTTCCTGGCGGATGGCCTGTCGGCCCTGATCCTGTCCGCCGTGACGCTGCAAAACCGCATAGCGGACGGCGATGCCGCGCCGGCGGTATTCGGCGTCTGGCTGGCGGCGGCCGGCGCCATGCGCGTGGCCGGCGCCGTGGACATGGCGGGCGAATCGGCCGGCTTTCGGCGCGCGATTTTCGTCCTCGGCCTCCTGAGCGGCGCGATGGGCGTCTACGGCTTCTTCCGGCCCTTCCTGCCCGAGATCGGCCTGTCGGGAATTCTGGGCGGAATCTTCATATTGCAGGGCGTTTCCGCCATCGCCGTCGGCGCGGGCCTCAGCCGCAAGCGACCCGCAAAACCGCCCGCGGCAAACAAACCCAATCGTTACTGACCTCAAGCCCAAGGCCGCCCGCCTGTGAACTGTAACGAGTAGTTACCAAGCCAAAAAGAAAAACTCCGCCGAACGATTGACACCAAGGCCGATGTATAATAATATATTCATATGATGGAAGAAAACAAACCGCAAAACGAACGCGCGCCGCAGAAATTCGATTCCAAGACAAGAATCATTTCCATAGTGGTTTTGTCGCTCCTGCTCATAACCATATGGTATATGCTTACGATTGTTCTGTTGACCTTCATCATGGGTTTTGTGTTCTTCCGCCTTTTGCGCTTCATCAACAGGCGCGGCGGCCTCATAGCCGAAAAGCTGCCCGACTGGCTGATCCTGCTCACGCTGTATCTGCTCTTCATCGCCATGCTCACCTTGGCGAGCATCCGCTTCGCGCCCGTGCTGGCGTCGCAGATTACGGCCATCGCCGAGATCTTCCGCAACTTCGACGTGGAGAGCCTCAGCCGGTCCTTGGACGCGCGCTTGGTCGAGGTGCTCTCCCACCTCGACGTCGAATCCTACATAAGCGAAGCCGGGAATCTGCTCCTCACCTGGCTCACCTGGTTCGGCAGCTTCAGCGTCAACTTCCTCTTGGCCCTGCTCCTGAGCTTCCTGCTCCTGATCGAGAAAGACAAGCTGAAAAAATTCGGAAACACCTTGGAAAACAGCCGCATATCCTTTCTCTACGCGTACTTTCTGAACTTCGGGAGCAATTTCGCGCGCTCCTTTGCGAAAGTCATGGACGTGCAGGTGATGATCGCCTTCATTAACTGCATCCTGTCTGCGGTGGCCCTCAGCATCATGGGCTTCCCGCAGGTGCTCGCCCTCGGCATCATGATCTTCACGCTCGGGCTCATACCGGTCGCGGGCGTCATCCTGTCCCTGATCCCCCTTTCGGTCGTCGCCTTCAACCTCGGCGGCTTCGCAAAGGTGCTGGCCGTGCTTATCATGATCGCCGTCATACACGCCATCGAAGCCTATGTCCTGAATCCCAGGCTCATGTCAAGCAAAACGGCCCTGCCCATGAGCTTGGTGTTCATCATCCTGCTCGTCGCCGAGCACTACCTGCACGTGTGGGGCCTGCTGATAGGCGTGCCGCTGTTCATATTCCTGTTGAACGTATTCGAGGTGGATTACGCGAAGGCCTTCAAGCCCGAACAATCCTTCCTTGAAGTGCTCCGCCGCCCGCTTGCGGGGCTGAAGCGCAAGAAGCCTCGAAAAACGCGGGACGACGCAAAATGACAAAGCAGAGTTTTTACACTCTGCTTCGCCACTTTGGATGGAATCGTGTGTTTATAGGATGTCGGACCGGAAATAAAGGAGGAAGAACTTGCTTGGTTCAGCAAAAGAAGTCCGACAATTTACGCTTGATTCATCTTATGTTCCCATGATACACGACAATTGTGTTGATTGTGTGGAGAAAAAATGAATATATAGAAAAAATGCGTACCAAAACGCTTGGAACGCGGATTCGCGGGAAAAAGAACGAAGAAGCGCCCCCTCCGGGGCCCTTCGTCCGGCCCCCGGACCCTTGTCCGGCGCCGCAATTGGCACAGTCGAAACCGAAAGGGGCAGTCGCATGGAGGCAACGACGGTAATCATCACTCTGGTCATCGCGATGGTGTTCACAAACCTCTTGGACAGCATCTTCGAGAGCGTGCCCCTGCCCCTGCTTCAGCTCGCCGTCGGCTTCATTCTCGGCGTCTTCTCCGAAAACCTGCCGGAACTCGAACCGGAGATCTTCATGGCCCTCGTGATAGCGCCCCTGCTGTTCCGCGAGAGCGAAGAAGCGGATCTGTTCGCGCTCTGGCGCTTCAAGAAGCAAGTCTTCTTCATGGCCTTCCTGCTCGTCTTCATCACGGTGGTGGGCATCGGCTACGCCGTGAACCTGCTGATCCCGGACCTGCCGCTCGCCGCCTGCTTCGCGCTCGGCGCCGTGCTCGGCCCCACGGACTACGTGGCGGTCGCCTCCCTGTCCTCCAAAGTCAAGCTCCCGGATGTGCTGGTCACCGTGCTCAAGGGCGAGGCGCTGATCAACGACGCCTCCGGCCTCATATCGCTGCAGTTTGCCGTGGCGGCCCTGCTGACGGGGACCTTCTCCCTTCTGAACGCCTCCGGCAAGCTCGTTGTGCTTTGCGTTGGCGGCTTCCTCGTCGGCCACGTCATCATCCTCCTGAAGCGCCTGCTCACGGAAACGCTGCGCCGGATGACGATACGCCATCCGGACACCTACGTGCTGATAGAACTGCCGCTGCCCTTCCTGAGCTATGTCGCGGCGGAATTCTTCGGCTTCTCGGGCATCCTGGCCGCCGTGACCGCGGGCACCCTGCAGGCGCTGGATTTCAAAAAGACGGGCCTGTTCGAAGCGGAAGTCGGAAACACCGAAAAGACGCTGTGGGACATGGTCAGCTTCATACTGAACGCGCTCGTTTTCCTGATGCTCGGCATGCAGATGCCGGCGGCCCTCCTGCACGTATGGGAAAACCCCGCCTACAACAAAGCCTTCGTGATTGCGGTCACAATCGTGACCACGCTCATTCTGTACATCGTGCGCTTTCTGAGCCTGTCCTTCTTCCCGGCGGAGGTCATAGGCCGGGGCCTCAAGGAGCGGCTCAGGAACACGCTGATCCTGACGCTGGCCGGCGTCAAGGGCGTCGTGGCCATCGCCGCCGCCATCTCTCTCCCCGCCTTCTTCGCGCAAAAACCCCTCCTGATGTTCATATCCGCGGGAACCATCACGCTGACCCTCGTGCTGGCGCTCTTTCTGCTGCCCTTCGTGACAACGGAATCGCCCGAAGAAAAAAAAGAAGCCAACCGCGCGCAGATCGATCTCCTGCGCGACGTCGTGCGCCAGTTGCGCAAAAAAGAGGGCGCGCATCTCGGCGCCGTGATCGTGAGCTACCAAAAGCGCATAAAAGAGCTCGAACACGCGTCCTACGAGAAGAATGAGCGCAAGCAGATGAAATCCTTGCGCGTGTACGCGGCGGCGGTGGAGCAAGCCGCCTTGGCGGAGCGCCGCGACAGGAAGGAGATCAGCGACAGGGCCTACCGGGACTACGTGGAGATACTGTCCATGATCCGGCGCGTGGAGGTCGCCGGCATACTGAGCTACACCATCGCGGGCCTGCGGCGGCATTTGAAACACCTCCTGCGCGCGGACAAAGAGCGCATGGCCGAGCCGTCCGCGGACGCGTACCGGCAGAAGCTGCGCAAGCTCTTCTGGGACCTCACGGATCTGATCGTGAAATCCTTCGAGGACGTGCGGGATCGCTACTCGGACAAGCTGATAGCCCTGTTTATAGAAGAACGGGTCAACATGCTGGGGCACCTGATAGACGACGCCTACGCCGGCACTCTGCGGGCGCGCCTGCACGAGGAATACGTGGACGAGCTCCTGATCGGCTACGAGATAGAGCGGGAAACGATCTGGGACTTCCTCGACGAGGGCAAGCTGACCTTGGCGCAGGCCAACGAGCTGCGCGCCGATGTGAACAAGCTGGAATCCTACACCTTGGCAAACGACCAAAACGACGTCATGCTGAAGCTCCTGTCCGCCGTGGAGCGGCAGCGCACGGAAGGCCGCGCGGCGGGCCTTGGCGGAAAGAAAGGCAAAGGCCGGGGCGCGAAGCGGAAAAACCGCGTCTGATTCGTCCGCGGCGCCGCCCTTGCGATCACGCGTCGCCCTTGCGGAAGGCGCCGCGCTCCGTGACGACGATGCGCGCGCGCGCGTCATGCGGAAGCGGTGCCGTTTCGCCGTCCTCGCAGATGCTCGCCTCGCGGCACACGACGGCGGTATCGGCCTTCGACGCGGCCAGATACCGGTCGTAATATCCGCCGCCGTAGCCGATCCGGTTGCCCTCCCGATCACAGCAGAGGCAGGGGACGACGATGAACGAGATCGCGTCCGCGGGCACCCTCGGGCAGGACGCCTTGGGCTCGATCAGGCCGAAACGCGCGGGCGCGACATCCCCCGCGCCCCCGATCTCCCGCGCCTCCATGCCGCCGCCGCGCGTCAGCGCGGGCGCGCAGACGCGCTTGCCCTCCGCGAGAGCCCCGCGTATGAAGGGCCGCGTGTCCACCTCGCTGCCCACGCCGATATAGCAGAATACCGTATCCGCCCGCCGGTATTCGGGCAGCGCGAGCAGGGCCTCGCATATCGCCCGATCCGCCGCCGTGCGGTACGCCGCCGGCAGCGCGTCCCTGCGCTTCCGCATCAAGCTCCGCAGCGCGCCTCTTTCCATAGCACCTTCGCTTCCTTTCCCGGATCGTTTCACCGCAATAGCCGCAATAGCCGCAATAGTATTGTACACGCCTTGCCGCCGGATTGGAAGCCCGATTTTGCTTGCCCCCCCATCGAAAAAAAACGCTCCGCTTCGCTTTGCGTTATGGTATAATAATCGCAAAGGACGCGGTTATTATACGGATTGAAATGCCGCGCGTTTTTTCGCCTCAAGAGCTTATTATTCAAGGGTATACGATTCGCCGGCGGGGAAGCGGTGAACGCACCGGAGCTGACTTGGAGCAAAATGGCTGTATTCTTCGGTTTTGTGAGCAAAGACTTTGGTGAGCTTGGCTCACTGTTGCGCACCTATCCCCATTTACGCAGTAAATGGCCGGAAGGTGCCACTCGAAAACTCCCCGGCTTTAGCCGGTTGGAGTTGACCGTCTGAGCGAAGCGAGTTTGAGCAAGTTCCCAAAGTCTGCGAACAAAATCGCAAAGAATACCCATTTTGTGACGGAAGCGGAGGCGCGTCCATCGCTTCCCCCGCCTGCTTTTGAACAGTCCTGTGGCGAAAACGCGCATGGCGGATACCATAAACGCTTCGCTTCGCTTCGCGTTTGTGGTATAATACAATAGGCTGCGGCCGGATGGGTTGCCGGCGCCGCGGCCGCTCGATTACGGCGAACGCAAGACAGAAAGGATATCGTGCATGACCATTTCGCTGGGGGATTTTCTGAGCCGATTGGCAAATCCCGTTTTTTCCGTTACAACCGTGCTCACGCTGGGCGTGATTTTGGTAAACGGCTGGACCGACGCTCCGAACGCCATCGCCACCTGCGTTTCCACGCGGTCGATGCCCGTTCGCAGCGCCATATGGATGGCGGCCGTTTTTAATTTTTTGGGTGTGCTGGTTATGACCGCGCTGAATGCCACCGTCGCCCATACGATCTACCGCATGGTCGATTTCGGCGGCGACGCCCGGGTCGCGCTCGCGGCCCTGTGCGCCGCGATGCTCGCGATTGTCCTGTGGGCCACGGCGGCTTGGCGCTTCGGGATACCCACGAGCGAAAGCCACGCGCTGATTGCCGGGCTCTCCGGCGCCGCGATTGCCCTGCAGGGCGGCTTCTCCGGCATCAACGCCTCCGAGTGGATCAAAGTGATCTACGGCCTCGTCCTCTCCACGGCGCTCGGCTTCGTCGTCGGCTACATCGCCGTGAAGGGCGTGGAGCTCCTGTTCTGCGAGCTTGATCGCGCGCGGGCGACCGCCCTGTTCATGCGCGCGCAGACGGCGGCGGCGGCCGGCATGGCCTTCATGCACGGCGCGCAAGACGGACAGAAATTCATGGGCGTGTTCCTGCTCGGCCTCTTCCTCTCGGCCGGCCGGACCGGAGAAGGCCTCTTCGTCATCCCCGTCTGGCTCATGCTGCTCTGCTCCCTGGTCATGGCGCTCGGCACCTCCGTGGGCGGCTATCGCATCATCAAGTCGGTCGGCATGGATATGGTCAAGCTTGAGAAACACCAGGGCTTTTCCGCCGACATCGCCGCCGTGCTCTGCCTGCTGCTCGCCTCCGTTTGGGGCCTGCCCGTCAGCACCACGCACACGAAGACCACCGCCATCATGGGCGTCGGCGCGGCGCGCAGGCTGTCCTGCGTCAACTGGCGGATCGTCGGCGAAATGATCCTGACCTGGGTGCTGACCTTCCCGGGCTGCGGCCTGATCGGATATCTGATGGCCCGGTTGTTCATACATATGGTTTAGGAGGTTTTATTTTGGCCAAAGAAGACAAATATTACGAAGCCTTTGTGGAAATGGTGGGCTACTCCTGCGAAGCCGCGCAGTTCCTGAAGAAAGTGCTGCACAGCTTCGATCCGAACGAGCTGGCGGAACAGATGCGGAGCATGCACGAGATTGAGCACTCCGGCGACCTCGCGCGGCACGTTATGACAAAGAAGCTCGCCAGAGAATTCATCACGCCCATAGAGCGCGAGGACATCATGGCCATGGCCGAGGCCATAGACAATGTCACGGACAAGATAGAAGACGTGCTGATGCGGATCTACATCTTCAACATCCCCGAAATCCGCGAAGAAGCCAAGAAGATCACGGACGTCATCGTGCGGTCCTGCGAAACCCTGCGCGAGGCGCTCTTGGAATTTCACAACTTTCGGCGCTCCAAAACCCTGCATGAAAAGATCATACTGGTGAACCAGCTGGAAGAAGAGGCCGACAGCATCTATACGACGGGCGTGCGCACCCTCTACCGCGAGAAAGGGGACCCCATGCTCGTGCAGGCGTGGTACGAAACCTTTCAGTTCCTCGAAGATTGCTGCGACGCCTGCGAGGACGTGGCCGACGTCATTGAGAGCGTCATGCTCAAAAACGCGTAAGGGGGGACGGCGATGCGCATGGTTGCCGCGACGCGGAACGCGCACAAAATCAAAGAATTGACGGAAATCATGAAAGGCTTCGGCATAGAGCTGATCCCCCGTTCGGAGGCGGGCGTGCCCGACCTCGAGATCGAAGAAGACGGCGCCACCTTCGAAGAAAACGCGCTGAAAAAGGCGCGGGCCGTCCTGGAGTGCTGCGGCACGGCGGCGATAGCCGACGACTCGGGCCTTGTGGCGGACGCCATAGACGGCGCGCCCGGCGTTCTGTCCGCGCGCTTCGCGGGCGTGTCCGGCGCGGGCGCCGACGCGGCAAACAACAAAAAGCTGCTCGCCCTCCTGGCGGGCGTGCCCGACGCGGAGCGGACGGCGCGCTTCGTTTCCGTCGTGACCGCCGTATTCCCGGACGGCCGGGTGATTGCGGCGCGGGGGGAGTGCGAAGGCCGCATAGGACGAGAAGCGCGGGGCGACGGCGGCTTCGGCTACGATCCCCTCTTCACGCCCCTCGGCTGCGAGAAAACCTTTGCCGAGCTCTCCGCCGAAGAAAAAAACAAGATCAGCCACAGGGCCAAAGCGCTCGCCGCGCTGCGGGAAAACCTCTCCGCCCCCGTGGCGCCTACCTCTCCGGCCGGATCACCCGCACGGATATGATTCCGTTGTTCTCCTTGAGGATCCCCTTCAACTCCGCCTCATCGATCCGCGTGTCGACGTCCACGAGCGTGTAGGCGTAGTCGTCCTTGCTGCGGTTCAAAAGGTCGCAGATGTTGATGTCCCTTTCACCGAGCGCGCCCGTGATCCGGCGGAGCATGGACGGGATGTTCTTGTTCAGTATGCAGATGCGCGCCGCCGTCGTGGGCGCGCCCATATTGCACTTCGGGTAATTCACCGAATGGCTGATATTGCCGTTCTCGATGTAATCCGTGATTTCATCGACCGCCATGATGGCGCAGTTGTCCTCCGACTCCTTTGTGGACGCGCCGAGGTGGGGGATGGCCACGACATTCTCAACGCCGACAAAGCGCTCGGTCGGAAAATCCGTCACATAGGTCCTGATCCTGCCCGCGCCGACGGCGCGGATCACATCCGCGTCCTTCACGATCTTGTCCCTCGAAAAATTCAGCAGCACGACGCCCGGCTTCATGCTCGCAAAACTCCTCTCGTCAAACATGCCGGTGGTGTCCTCCATGAAGGGCACGTGGATGGTGATGTAGTCGGCCTGCTTCAGCACATCGCCTATGTCGTCGCAGAGCGTGACGGAAGTGCAGAGCTCGTGCGCGCTCTTGACGGTGATGTAGGGATCGTGCCCGACAACGCGCATGCCGAGCAGCGCCGCCGCGTTTGCGACGAGCACGCCCACGGCGCCGAGGCCGATCACGCCGAGCGTCTTCCCCTTGATCTCCTCCCCCGCAAACTTCGATTTGTTCCTCTCCACGGCCTTGGGTATGTCCTCGCGCAGCGTCCTGGTCCAAGCGATTGCGTTTGACAGGTTGCGCGCGCTCATGAGTATGCCCGTCAGGACGAGCTCCTTGACGGCGTTGGCGTTGGCGCCCGGGGTGTTGAACACGACGATGCCCTCACGCGCGCAGCGCTCCACGGGGATGTTGTTGACGCCGGCGCCGGCGCGCGCGATGGCGAGCAGCTGCGGCGAAAACCGCATGTCGTGCATGTCCTGGCTTCGGACCAATATGCCGTGCGCCGCGCCCGGATCCTCCGTGATTTCAAACCCGGCGCCGAGGCGGCTCAGGCCCGCGCCGGAGATCTTGTTCAATGTCGCTATCCTATACATGACGCCTTCCTTTCCTTGACTATAGATTATATACCCGCTCCGCGGCAAAATCAAAGGGTTTTTTCCCCGGCCCCCGGCCCCGCGCCGGGGGCCACTGAAAAAGTCGGCATTGGGCGCGGAACACATGGGGACGGTTCATTTGTGTAACACATACAATGTTGGAATTGTGCGATTTACCGGCACGGGCCACAGTGCCAAACCTGCCCAATACACAAAAGAACCGTCCCCGTGTGTAC
>JAITLA010000020.1 GCA_031278145.1 Eubacteriales Family XIII. Incertae Sedis bacterium | reverse complement strand
GCCATGTGCCGTCATGCCGCCTGCACCACCGCTTCACGCTCGACAGGCTTACCCCGTATTTTTGCGCCGCATAGCTCTTTCCGCGTTTGTTCGCGCACACCACTGCTGCTTGACGCGCCCTTGCTTCCTGTGTTACTCTGTTCATTGAGAAACCCCTCCTGCCTATGGCGATGTTTTTGTGGTGAATACATCTTACCATATCAGGGCTTGGGTTTCTCTCTTTATTGGTTCACATCATTGTACATCATACATATTGACGACCCCGACTTGAGGCTCATCCTTGACGCCTTTAGCATCGAGATACCGTACAAAATGTTCCAGAGAGGCGAGCTTAAGGGCATAAAAACGGGAACGCGGATTTTCATGTAGGCACGTGATGCAGGCACATTTTCTCAAACTCCGCAAGCCCCCTTGCTTTCAGGCAAAAGCACGCCGCAACAGGGAAAATGGGGCGCACATGCGTCTCATTTTCCCTGTCTAAGTGGCAAACTCGGGTTATATCACATCTTTGCCGTTATTTATGTTGTCGAGGCAACGTAAATGAAATTTTCTTGTTTGGTTTATCGATATGTTGAGAATGGATGTATATCTTAGATATTAAAATATGCTTGCACAGATAATGAATATCGCGTTGCCGAATTTGCGGACGATAACCCGCGGTCGGCGGCGCCTTTCCGGCTGACCTATGACAAAGTCACGGGCTTGCCCGGCGGCTATAGGTTTCCCGCCCGCCGACAATTGTTTTTAGAATCTCTATGTCCTTTATCTCATCCGGAGGGCTTTGGAAAACATCCCTGCCGAGGACGACGAAATCCGCGAATTTCCCCGCGCTGACCGTGCCTTTCAACTTTTCCTCGGAAGAACAGTAAGCGGCGTTCCTCGTGTACATGGAAACAGCCTCAAACACCGTGACGGCTTCTTCGGGCGCCAGGCCCTCCGCGGGGAAGCCGCGCAAATTCTTTCTCGTAACGGCGCACTGGATCGCGGCCAAGGGCGGCCGGCCGCCGAACGGGTAATCCGAGCCGCCTGCGAGAAATATCCCGTTTTTCAGAAGCAGCTTGAAAGGCATGAAATTTTTTATGCGGCGTTTGCCGAGCCTGTCCTCCGCAAACACCGAATCTTCGTCGATAAATCCCGGTTGGACATCGAGAATGAGAGGGAGCCTTTTCAGCCGCCGCATCATCTCTTCATTCACCAACATCGCGTGGACGATACGGAGCCTTCTTTTCCCGGCCGCCCGCAAGCGTTCGACGGGGTCCGTCTCGTCGGACGGCGGGTATACGGTTTCGGCGGCGTTGAGCACGCGCTCCATCGCGGCGTCGCCGATCGCGTGAATCGACACTTCAAGCCCCGCGTCATATCCGCCCCGCATCTGCGCCCGAAGCTCCTCTTCCGTAAAATTGAATACGCCCTTTTCGCCCGGCGCGTCGGTATAGGGTTCAAGAAGGGCCGCCGACCTGCCGCCCAGCGCTCCGTCAAGGAAAATCTTCAAGCTGCCCATTTTCACCATGTCCGTCCCGAAACCGGTCTGCGGGCATAGGGGCCATGGCAGAGGCAGCGTGGGATGCAGGACGATTCGTGCCGGGAGTTCTCCGGACTCCTCCAGTTCGAAATATTGATCGATGTATTCCGACTGCGTTTCCTCTGGCGCATCGGACACGGTGTGGATCGTCGTCAGCCCAAACGCCGAATAATCGCGTATGCCGCTTCGAATCATCTCTTTCCGCTTGGCGGAGTCCGGGTCGATGCTGTCGAGGCTCTCCCTGCCATAGGCGGCAAAGGCGTTTTCGAGAAACACGCCGCTCGGAGTCCCGTCTTTGAAATATCGAATGAATTCGCTGTGCGCCGCGTTTCGGTTCGGGACACCGGCCTCTGTGAGCGCCCTGCTGTTCACGATTTTGACATGGCCGCAGGCGCTGTTCACGAGGATCGGCTTGTCCGTGCCGATTTCATCGAGGTCATACCGGTTTGGAATTTCCGCCTCCGTAAAACAGCCCATAGAAAGGCCGGCCCCTATCAACCGGCGCGCGTCGCCGTCGTCCGCGGCGCGCATTCTTTCGATCACGCCCGCAATGCTTTTCTCCCCGCTCAGGTCCACAAAACTTCTGTAAAGAAGATCGAGACTGACGTGTATATGCGAGTCTATGAATCCCGGAAGGACCGTCATTCCGTTAAGGTCCTCCGTTTCACGCGCGGGATACGCAAGCGCCGCTTCATCCGTCCCGGCATATACGATCTTCCCGTCGTGGACGACGACCGCGCTGACAGTCTCTCCCTCTTTTTCCATCGTGTAGATATTCCCGTTATAAAGGATTTTATCGGCTGAAACCATCTGATTTGCCTTACCTGCGCGATTACACCGCTTCCGTGTTGTTTAAAATCTCAGGGTGTTTTTCCCAGTTGTTCGGGCTCTTTTCCCATTCATCCGTAAAGTAGATGTCTATATTCCCGTGGTCGCCCTTTTTATATGTTATCGCATTCACGACGATAAAGGCGACGGCCGCGACCGGAAGCGCTATGACGAGCGGGGCGTCGGCGATGATTGCGCCCAGCTTTTCAAGCCAAAAATCATAGAACCACGGCAGGGCTATCGTCACATAGACCGCGGCGCCCACGACCATCGACACGTGGACGGCGGGCTTCGTAGCCTTCTTGAAGAAGATCGTGGCGATAACCGGAACGAACAGCCCTCCGACGGACGCCGCGTACCCCAAGGTTATTATAGAGATGATATCCGTCGCCCAAAGCGTGACGGCCGTTGTCGCGACGCCCAGAATAATCATGCAAATCCTGAATTCCTTCAAACCGCTCGCTGCGGAAGCGATCTTCTTTTTCCGCAGCGGATGGATGACGTCCTCCACCAAACAGGTCGTTGCGCAGAGCAGGCAGGTGGATGAAGTGCTCATCGTCGCCGACATAATGGCGGCGAGAAGCAAACCTATCAAGCCGGTAGGAAGAAACTGCTCAATCAAAGTGGGGAGAACCATATTTCCGTCTTCCATAAATGTGTCGCCGTACATAAGATAAGCCGCCATACCCATGAGAACCACCATGATAGACACGGGGATATACAGGAACGGCACCATGATATATGACTTGAACGCCGTGTTCTGGTTTCTCATCGACGCTTGGTA
>JAITLA010000009.1 GCA_031278145.1 Eubacteriales Family XIII. Incertae Sedis bacterium | reverse complement strand
TCGTGCAGGTCCGCGAAATTGTACAGATTCGTCAGCATCCTGCGCGAATAGGGCGTGTTTTTCAGCTGCCACAGCACATTGTCCACCTGATCCGCCTCGCCGTGGCCGAACCTGTACCGAAGGCCCATCTGGTAGCCGTAAGCCTTGCCGATGGCGCCGTTTTCGTCCGCCCACGCATCCCAGACGCGGCTCTGCAGATCGGCGACGCGATTCGATTTCCGCTGCCAGATCCAAAGGAGCTCGTCCACGCAGAGCCTGAGCGGCGTGGGACGCAGCGTGAGCGCGGGGAATTCCTCCGCGAGATCGTAGCGGTTCACGACGCCGAAGCGCTTGATCGTATGCGCCGGCGCGCCGTCCGGCCAGCGCGCGCGGATCGTCCGCCCCTCCGAGGAAAAGCCCTTGTCGAGGATATCCCTGCACATGCTTATGAAAAGTTCGTCCGCCCTGCTCATATTCCGTCCCTTCGCGGTTGCCGCGCCAACCGGCCATCCCATGCCGAGTGCCTGTTTCCGTGCTTCATTATTTCACAACGGTCCCAAAATGTCAACGTGCATCTTTGAGGATTTCCAAGAACACATGGGAACACATGGGGACGGTTCTTTTGTGTAACACATCCAATGTTGGAATTGTGCGATTTACCGGCACGGGCCACAGTGCCAAACCGGCCCAATACTCCAAAGAACCGTCCCCGTGTGTTCCCATGAGTAGTAACAATGTTCGAATTTCCGCGTGCATCCAAACCCATGTTCTGTTATACTGTATGCAAAGGAGTGACGAAATGGTTTACGTTTGCGAAAGCTGCCGCTTTGTATTCGAACGCACGGGAGATACGGACGACTGTCCCGACTGCGGAAGACCGGACATACGGGAAGCATCGGAGGAAGAACGCGCCGCATATCGAAGAAGCCGCGCCGCGCTCGAAAAAGCCTGCAATGACAGAACGAAGGAATAGGGCCGCGCTTGCCCTGCTCGTTTTGCTTCCGCTGCTTCCGCTGCTCTGCGCATGCGCGGCGGCGGACGGCGAGAAAGAATACGTCGTCACGCGCGTCGTGGACGGTGATACGATCCTCATAGATCTGGACGGGACGGAGGAACGCGTCCGGCTGATCGGCGTGGACACGCCCGAATCCGTGCATCCGAACGACGAAAAAAACGTGCCTTACGGCGAGATCGCCGCTGCCTTCACAAGGGAGCGCCTCGAAGGCAAGCGCGTCCGCATAGAGCTCGACGCGCAGGAGCGCGACCGCTACGGGCGGCTTTTGGCCTACGTCTACACGGACGACGGGATGTTCAACGAAACACTGCTGTCGGAGGGACACGCGCAGATCGACACCTATCCGCCGAACGTGCGTTACGTTGAGGCCTTCGCGCTGCTGCAGAAGGACGCGCGGGCACGCGGCGTCGGCCTGTGGGCCCATTACGCGGAGGGGGATGCGGAAGGCGCCGAAACGGACGGGCAAGGCGCGGAAGCGCGGAACGCGGACGGATATATCGGCAACACCGAAACGAAGAAATTCCACCTGCCCGCATGCCGATACGTTTCGTCGATAAAGGCCGCGCACCTCCTGCGGATCGCCGCGCGCGCGGACGCGCTTGCGGCCGGCTTCACCCCCTGCAAGGTATGCGATCCGTAGCCGCGCGCAATACAAAGCCCCGTCCGCGCTTGGCGCGGGCGGGGCTTTGCTTGTCGTGCTCCGCTTATCGAACCTTGCCCGGCGGGCTTTCCTTGCCCGGGGCATTCGCCGGCGGCCGCTCGGCCCGGTCGGGGTCTTTGGCGCGCGGGCGGGCCCGGGCGGCGCCTGCGGGCGCTCGCGCCCGCAGGGCCGCGTCCATGGCGGCGGCCGTTTCGTCGCTGATGCCGTGCTCCCACAGGTGCGCTTCCGCGAGCGCGTCCGCCGCGGAGAGCCCGAGGTCCTCAAGGAAGGCGGCGGTGGAACGCCGCCGCCGGCGCAGGCGCTCCGCCAGCGCGCGCCCCGTTTCCGTGAGGTGCGCGTATTGGTTGCCGCCGTCCCGTTCGCGCCACACGAGCTTTTTTTGTTCGAGCACGCGCATGGCCCGCGTGATGCTCGGCTTGCTGAAACCCATGCGCGCCGCGACCTCGGCCTGCTGCGCCACGCCGCCGCATTCCTCGCAGACATCCCGGACCATGGCCAGATAATCCTCGGTCGAGCCACCCTTGAAGAAGAGGCTTATGTTCTCTTGTCGCATGTCAACCGCCTTGCGGGATTCGGAATCGCCCATCAGCTCTCGTAGCCTTGCGCGAGCCGCATCAGCACCGTCGCGACCTCCGCGCGCGTGGCCGTCCTTGTGGGCGCGTAGGTGTTCTCGCCCATGCCGTTCAGCAGGCCCGCGGCGGCGAGCGCGTACACGCCGTCCTTGGCCCAAGACGCGATGGCCGCGTCGTCCGCGAAGGGCTCATGCGCCGCGCCCCCGAGCGGAATCCCCGCGTACTCCATGTACCTGTGCAGCATCGTCGCCATCTCCTGCCGCGTAATCGGCCGGGACGGCGCGAAGAGGCCGTCGCCCACGCCGCCCGCGATGCCCTTCTCCGAGGCCCAGGCCGCGTAGGCGGCGTAGTAGGCGCCCGCCGCCACGTCCGTGAAGGGCGTGCTTGTGTAAGCGGCCTCGTCCATGCCCGCAAGCCTGCCGAGCACGGTCACGAACATCCCGCGGTCCATCGCGACATTCGGGCCGAAGGTGGTTTCGCTCGTGCCGTTGAAGAGGCCGCGCTCCGTGACGTAGAGGATGGCCTCGCGGGCCCAGTGGCCGTCTATGTCCGTGAAGACGCTCGCCGCCAAGGGGGTTTCCGGCTCTTCTATGACCGTTTCCCCCTCGACCAAGGCGTAGAAAGACAGCCTGTTCAGCGCAATCTCGAAGTCGTCACCCACGACCTTGCCCTTGATCAGCGTGGCCGTGCCGTCGTCGTTGATGCGGTAGACCACGACCTTCGTCTTGTCGTAGTCGGCGGGGATGGGCACGGAGAGCGTGATCGTGCCGCTCGGCTGCACCGCGACCTTGCTCTGCAAGAGCGAGATGTCGTAGAGCTTGAACTTGGGCGTTTCCTCCGCTTGGAGCGTTTCCTTGAGCGCCGCCTCCGCCCGCGTGAAATCCGTGCCGCTCGTGACGGCCTTGACGGACAGCTCCGCGTCCTCGGGCACGACGCCGGCGGCGGCCGTCAGCTTGACGCCCGTCGCGGCGTCGGAAAGCGCGATGTCCTCCGCCTCCGCGTCCGTGATCGCTTCCTCGGGCGTGGGCGTGGCTTCGAGCTGCGAGAGGCCGCCCGCGTCCGTCGCGGAGCTCCAATCGATCTTGAGCCTGGCGTGCAGCCAGCCCTCGCCGTCCACGGCCACCGCGTCCATGGGCGTGTAAGGCACGCGGATGCGCACGGGAACGTAAGTCGCCGTCGTGTTCGAAAGCTCGATCTCGAACACGCGGATGCAGGTGATCGTGTGCGCCGTGCCGTCGTACTTCGTGTTTGTGGTAAAACTCTCGGATTTCTTCACGGTCGCGTCCGTGTAGCCGTTCCCGATGTCGTATTGGAAGGCGACCACGCCCGTGGTGTAGCCGCTGACGGCCACGGGATGCGTCCCCACCTGCAGGACGGAAGCGCCCGAGGCGGAGGTCTTGACGAGGCCGCTCTCGCCCTCGAAGGCCACGTTGCCCATGGACGCCTTGTTCTCAATCGCGTTCCACAGGGACACGCCCACGAGGTAGGAGCCGGGCTTCGCGGGATCGACGGCCTCCGCCGTTTGCTCGGCTTCTTCCTTCTCCGTGCTTTCCGCCGCGCCACCCGTCGCGCCGCCGGCCGTGTCGCC
>JAITLA010000220.1 GCA_031278145.1 Eubacteriales Family XIII. Incertae Sedis bacterium | reverse complement strand
TCTTCTTCGACCGAATCCCCCACGTTCACCGATATCTCCTTCACGACGCCGGCCTCGCCGTACACGACGTTCTCCATCTTCATCGCCTCGATGATGAAGGCCTCGTCGTCTTCCGTGACCATCTGTCCCACCTTGATGTTGATCTCCTTGATCTTTCCCGCTATCGTGCTTACCAAATTCGCCATTCTCACTTACCTCCCGATTCGCTTTTGCTTATTGTGACCATCCAACATTAACGCATAATCCACTCCTCGGCCCGTCGATCATGCCATAGCCGTCAAATAATGAATTGACGCAAGAACCATACCGGGCAAGGGAGCCCCGCGCGCGCGCCGTCCGTGCGAAACGGAAGAGGGACGCGGCGCGGGCGCCGGCAAATGTGTACGGATTTCCATACATGTGTACGGATTCCCCCTACACCTTTGCGCGTTTTCCTTACACTTTATATCGGAAATCACCCCTTTTTCCTCCATATTTTAAGCTCCTTGGCCTCGGCGATCAGATCGTCCCTGAAATCCGGATGCGCAATCGAAATCAGGGCTTCCGCCCGCTGCCAAGAGGACATCCCCTTCAGGTTGACCTTTCCGTACTCCGTGACGACGAATTGAACGCCCGCGCGCGTGTCCGTGACGATGGCGCCCAAGGTCAGCATGCCCCTGATGCGGGAGCGCACCTTGCCCTCCTTGTCCTTGAAGGTGGAAGGCAGGCAGATGAAGCTCTTCCCTTCCTTAGAGTTGTACGCGGCCTCCACAAAGTCGAGCTGTCCGCCCGCGCCGCTGATGATGCTCGGGCCGGCGCTCTCGGAGCAGACCTGCCCGGCCAGATCGATTTCGACGGCGCTGTTGATGGAGATCAAACGGTCGATCTTGGAGGCGATGAACGGGTGATTGGTATAGTCCACGGGATAGGCGGCCACGGCCGGGTTGTCGCGCATGAAGTCGTAGAGCTTCTGCGTTCCGGCGGCGAAGGAGTAGGCCATTCTACCGCGGTCCAGATTCTTGTACATGCCCGTCACCCTGCCGTTTTCCACCATGTCCACGAAGCCGTCCACGAGCATCTCCGTATGGATGCCCAAATCCTTCAGATCGGATTCCGCGATCATCGTTCCGAGGGCGTTCGGCATGCCGCCGATGCCGAGCTGGATGCAGGCCCTGTCCGGGATCTCGGACAAGACATAGCTCGCGATCTTCTTGTCGATCTCCGACGGAGCGGCCGAGGGCAGGATGGGAAGACCGCGCTTGCCGCCCTCCACGATGTGCGCCACGCGCGAGATGTGGACCGCGTGGTCGTAGCCGCCGTGCACCTTGGGCATGTCCTCGTTGACCTCGACGATCACGGTGCGAGCCTTGTCTATCGAGGCCGCGTAATGGGAAACCGAGGTGCCGAAGCTGAAATAGCCGCAAGCGTCCATCGGCGCGGTCTGGATCGCGACGACATCCGTCCGGCAGTTCTCCCGCATGTAGCGCGGAACCTCGGAATACTTGATGGGCGTGTAATAGGCCATGCCCTTCTGCGCCAGCTTGCGCTCATAGCCGCTCATGTGCAGGCTGTTCCAGGTGAAGTGCTCGCCCGCCGGATCCTTTTCGATAAAGGACAGGGGGCTCAAGATCACGCCCCCGCGAAAATTCACGTCCGTGAGCTCCTCCATCCGCGCGGCAATCGCCTCGCCGATCAGATCCGCGGAGCTCGAACCCCACGCAAACTCCACCCAATCCCCGCTGTGCACGGCCTTCGCGGCCTCCGCAGCCGAAACGCATTTGCTTCTGTACTCGTCTGTAAGCTTCATATCCGAATCCCCTCTCTGTTGTTGTTTATCCCCCGCAGGATGCGGCGTTCGATCTCGTTTTCGACCTGCCGCGGCTGCCTTCGGGAAGCGCATGACACCGGCTTTGATAATTTTTTAACATGCAAAAGGCATGCCGGAAGCCTTCTCGCGAAGGAGGCGGGGCGCCGCGCGTCCGGTTTGCCGCCGGGCGGAGCGGTGGATGCGACGAAAGCGAAGGCGCATCCACCGCGCCGCCCTCCCACCTCCCGGGTGGCGAGCGACAAGAAGGCCGCGATCCGATGAATCGCGGCCTCCTTGCTACTGCCTCCGGTCATTCCCATCCTTCAATATCCCGCCCTTGTCAGCCCCAGATTTCCTCGTCCGAGAGCTTGGCCGCGGGTGCGTCCTTGATCTCGTAGGCGATGCGGCTGACGTTGATCAGGTGGTGGAACCACAGGTTCTCGCTGAGGCTGTTGTTGCCCCAGGTGCCGCAGCCGAGCGTGGCCGTCGGGTTGAGCCCGTTCGTCAGCGTCCCGCCGAGGCTGTTCGAGCCGATCTGGTTCACGGAGAAGCGCGAAACGCGTATCCTGTTCGCCGCGTACTCGATGTTCTCCCGCGTTTGAGAGTGGATGACGGCGCTGTGTCCCGTGCCCTCGTTGTCGATGTTCTTCGCGGCGTTCGCCACGCCTTCCTCCCATGTGTCGTACACGTACAGCGCCAGCACGGGGAAGAGCTTCTCCCGCGACAGGGGTTCCTCCGCCCCCGTCTTGTCGATCTTCACGACGATCAGCTTCGTGTCCTCCGCGATGTCCACCCCGGCGGCCTTCGCAATCGTGACGGGCTTCGCGCCCACGAGCGACTTCGCGATCACGCCGTCGATGAACAGCGTCTTTCTGAATTTGTCCGCTTCCGCGCTCTCACCGACGAAGTACGCGCCCTGCTTCTTGAATTCCGCGACGATCTCCTCCGCCTTCTCCTTCGGTATGTGCGCCGCCTGCTCGCAGGTGCACAGCACGCCGTTGTCGTAGGTCCTGCCCCGTATGATCTTCGCCACGGCGTCCGGTATGTCCGCGTCGCGGTCCACGAGGCACTGCACGTTGCCGGGTCCCACGCCGAAGGCGGGCTTGCCGCTCGAGTAGGCCGCCTTCACCATGCCGGGTCCGCCCGTGGATATGCAGGCGTCCGCGGTGGACATGAGCGCGCTCGAGGTTTCCACCGTGGATTCCGCCACAACCTGGATCAGGTCCTCGGGCGCGGCGATCTTCTTCAGCGCCTCCCGCATGATCTCGACGGTCTTTTTCCCCGTCTTGTCCCCCTTGGGATGGGAACAGAGGATGATGGCGTTCCCGCCCTTCAGCGCGATCATCGCGTTGTGCACGGGGGTCATCACGGGATTCGTCACGGGGGTCACCGCCCCGATGACGCCCATCGGCTTCGCCACCTCCGCGAGCCCCTGCTCCTCGATGCGGCGTATGACGCCCCGGCTCTTCACGCCCTTCAGCTTCTGCCACGTGACCTTGGGCTTGCCCTTGTTCTTCATGACCTTGTCTTCGTAGTTCCCCATGCCCGTTTCGTCCACGGCCATGCGCGCCAGAAGCTCCGCGTTGTCGTACACCGCCTTGCCTATCGCCCGCAC
>JAITLA010000180.1 GCA_031278145.1 Eubacteriales Family XIII. Incertae Sedis bacterium | reverse complement strand
GCCTTTTTGCCCCGAAGCTCCGCTTCGGCAGGCAAAACGGACAGCGGAGGTGGCTCCCGCAGCGTACTCGAAGCTACGTGAGGAAGCCAACACTCGGCTTCGCCTCGTTCCTCCGGTCGCTCCGCTCACTTCGCTGTCCGTTTTTCCATTGCGGCTGAAGCCGCGGAAAAAAGGCAATATGGGCCGGCAGGTTCCGATGCGCGCCTATCCCCATTTACGCAGTAAATGGCCGGAAGGCGCCACTCGACAACTCCCCGGCTCCAGCCGGTTGGAGTTGACCGTGATGGGCGAAATTTGCGCGGGGTTTGAATAGTAACCCGAAATGCTCCTGATTTTTTGCGGAAACGGCCTTTCCTGTTGACACGCGTCACAAAAACAGGGAAAATAGAAAGAGAGAGCTTTCACACGCCGCGCAGGGGCGCCGCAAGGTCGTTTGCGACAGCCCCGCAACAGAAGGAAACCCGCCATGTACGATGACGAATACGAAAACAGGATAGAGCCGCGGGAGGACGCGCGCCCCGAAGCGCAAGAACGGCCGGCAGCGGACGCGCGCCCCGAAGCGCAAGAGCAACGGGCCGCCGCCGCGCCCCTCGGCACGGCCCCCCGTCCCGACGCGGCGCACGGGAAAAGCGGCCTGCGCGGATGGCGGAAGGGCGCGCTGATCTACGTCGCCGTCTTTGTCGGGATCGTCCTGCTGGGTTTCGCGTTTCGCGCGATGTTTTTCAATCCGGACGAGCCCTCCGCCGGCGCGCCGGGCAGTCCGTACATCGCCCGGCTCAACGTGATCGGCGACATAACCGGAGAACCCGTCGTGGACCTGCTGGGGAATCTGAGCGGCTATTATCACGAATGGACGCTCATGCGCAGAGACGATCTCATATACGACGACGACAATTACGGCCTGATCCTCTTCGTCGATTCGCCGGGCGGCGGCGTATACGAGAGCGACGCGCTCTATCGCAAGCTGCGGGAATACAAGGACAGCACGGATCGCCCCGTCTACGCGGTCATGGGCTCGATGGCGGCTTCCGGCGGCTACTACGTTTCGGCCGCCGCCGACCGCATCTACGCGAATCGCAACACCTGGACGGGCTCCATCGGCGTGACGATGGGTACGATGGTGGATTTGAGCGGCTTCCTCGACCGCTACGGCGTCAGGGTTGAAACCATAACCGCCGGCCGCAACAAGGCCATGGGCAGCAGCTTCGAGCCCATGACGGACGAACAGAGGGATATATTTCAGGGTCTTGTCGATGAGGCTTACGATCAATTCACGGGCATCGTCGCCGAGGAGCGCGCGCTCGACCTCGAATATGTGCGAGAACTGGCGGACGGCAGGATCTACACGGCCACGCAGGCCGCCGAAAAAGGGCTTATAGATGATTTCGGCGACGTCCACACGGCGCTCGGCGATATGCGGGACATGTACGAGCTCTTTTTCTGCGAGCTGGCGGAATTCAGCTATCAAAACAACTCGCTGCTCGGCCGGCTGCTCGGCGTCGAGGCGGAAAAGAGCCTGTCGTCCCTCCTGTCGCGCCTCTCAAGCCTGCTCGCGCGCGAGGGCGGCGACATCGGCGCGGTGCTCCGGCTGGCGGAGAGCCACGTCCCCGCGCCGCAATACCTGTACGAACGGTAAAGCAATCAAACCCACGCGAACGCCGCGCATTTGCGGCCCGCACGGCATCCGCGAACGGGCAAAAATAGCGTGGGGGTGAGTGGTAAGCGGTGTTTGCGCGGTAAGCCTACACCGCCTCGCTCACGGTGATCTCCGTCGGCGCCGTACAGAACGCATCCATTTGCGGCGACAGCGCCTTGAAATGCGCCGACTGCATGTGCGCGTCCAAATGCGCCTGTGATTCCCAGGTTTCGAGCATCAGAAGATGCCCGTCGTCGCGAAGGTCCTTTGTGCATTCATACCGCTTGCAGCCGTCCTCCTTGACGGTTTCCGCCACCAAGCGCCGCACGATGGGCAGCAGTTGTTCCAAGGCGCCTTCCTTGACGCGCATGCTCGCTATCACGTGAATCATCGTTTTTCCTCCTTACCCGTGAACGCATCCACTTCCATTTTGTATACGGCCACCGCTTCCAGGGCTTTTTCCGGGAAATCGTATACCTTGTCCTCTCCCGTCATGTGCCGCATCAGCTTGTTCAGCGCGTCGCGCTTCTCCTCCGGTGTGTCCGCCGGCAGGATCCGGCCCGTGCCGACGACGCTTTGATACGCATAGCTGTACGCGCAGGGGTCTTCTTCCTCGATCAAGCCGAGGTCGCAATCGATTTCAAAGCACGCCAAGTTGTTCTTCTTTAGGATGTCGAGCTTCTTGCCTTCCCTCGCGCTGTGAAAATACAGGGTCAAGGCGCCGTCTTCAAAGGAATATCCGTAATTCAGCGGGACGATGTACGGCCGGTTGTCCTCGGACAGCGCGAGCCTGCAGACCTTGTTCTTTTCGATAATCTCCAGCTTCTTGTCCGTGTCCGTGATCTCGTTTTCCTTCCTTCGCATGGGTTCCTCCTCTTTGCAAGCTTCGGGCTCCGCAAAAGCCCTGCGGGCAATCCGCCCACGAATCCGCGCGGTCGGCGAATACGCTTGATATCTTTTTAGTCTTGTATTTCTTTTTTGATCATCGACATCTCTTCCCGCAGGGCTTTTATCCTCCGAAGGCAAGCACCGGGTTTTTGTCATGTTTATCATATACCCGTGGTGCCTGTGTGTCAAGGGGCGCGCCCGCGCGTCTTTTGCAGTCCAAACAATTAAAATCCCGTCAGAATCCTTGCGACGACAAGCCGCAAGGTTTTTTTTTGCGATCTTTGAAATATTTTTACGTATTGGATTGTATAAGAATAAG
>JAITLA010000087.1 GCA_031278145.1 Eubacteriales Family XIII. Incertae Sedis bacterium | reverse complement strand
TCTCATACCTCGATGAATTGATCCTTGCTTTCGCCGCATTCGGGGCAGATCCAGCCGTCGGGAAGGTTCTCGAAGAGCACGCCCTCGGACACGCCGCCGGCGGGATCGCCGAGATCCGGGATGTATTCGTAGCCGCAGCCGTTGCAGATGTGCTGCTTCCAGACGGGCGGCAGTTTCTTGGGTGTGGCGCGCCGGAGCTTCTTCATGGGCGGCGCGGGGGTCTTGGGCTTGCCGTTGTCCAGCGCGGCCGTCAGCAGGGGAAGGATTTCAAGCACGTCGCCGACGATGCCGTAATCGCAGTTCTTGAAGATGGGCGCGCTCGCGTTGTTGTTGACGGCGACGATGGTCGTCGCGTTCTTGATGCCTTTCAGATGCTGGCCCGCGCCGGAGATGCCGCAGGCGATGTAGAGGTTGCCGTTGAATTTTTGACCGGACATGCCCACATAGCGGTTCAGCGGGAGATATTTCAGCGTTTCCGCCACGGGGCGGGAGGAGCCGACGGCCGCGCCGGCCTGCGTCGCGAGCGCCTTGACCAGCGCCATATTCTTCTTGTCGCCTATGCCCTTGCCCGCGCTGACCACGCGTTCGGCCTGCGCGATGGGCGTGTCGATGTCGATGCCCACCGTGAAATCGTAGCCGTCCTTCCCAAGGGCCGCCGCGAGGGCCGCGACCCGCTCCTTGGGCGTACCGTCCTTGAAGATCTCCTTCTTGCGTTCGCCCGTGACGGCGCCCGCCTTCTTTTTCTTCGCGGCATCCTCCTTGGGAGGCTTGCCGATGATGTGGGAGGCGATTACGATGCGCTGGATCTCGTTGGTGCCTTCGTAGATCGTGCAGATCTTGGCGTCGCGGTAGGCGCGTTCCACCTCCATGCCCTTGAGGTAGCCGTTGCCGCCGAATATCTGGAGCGCGTCGTTGACGATCTCGAGGCCGACGTCGGAGGCGTATTGCTTGGCCATGGCGGATTCCATGCCGTAGGGCTCGTGCTTCTCCTTCAGCTCGGCGGCGCTGTAGACCAGGAAGCGGGCCGCCCTGAGCTTCGTCGCCATGTCGGCCAGCTTGAAGGCGATGATCTGCTGGTGGGCGATGGCCTTGCCAAACTGCACGCGTTCCTTGGCGTATTCCAGCGCGTGCTCATAGGCGCCCTGCGCGATGCCGAGCGCCTGCGATGCGATGCCGATGCGCCCGCCGTCCAGCGTCGCCATGGCAATCCGGAAGCCCTCGCCCTCCCTGCCGAGCAGGTTTTCCTTGGGGATCTTCACGTCGTTGAAGATGAGCTCGGCCGTGGCGGAGGAGCGGATGCCAAGCTTGTCGTAATGGTCGCCGAAGCTGAAGCCCTCCCAACCCTTTTCCACGATGAACGCGCTGATGCCGCGCGTGCCGATGCCCTCCGTCGTCACGGCGAACACCACGTAGGTATCGGCCTTGCCGGCGTTGGTGATGAAGATCTTCCCGCCGTTCAGGATGTAATGATCCCCGTCGAGGAAGGCGGTGGTTTCCGTTCCGCTCGCGTCGCTGCCGGCGTTCGGCTCGGTCAGGCCGAAGGCGCCTATCTTCTCACCCCTCGCCAGCGGTATGAGATATTTTTGTTTCTGCGCCTCGCTGCCGTAGGCGAAGATGGGCCATGTGCCCAGCGAAACGTGGGCGGACAGGATGACGCCCGTTCCGCCGTCCACGCGGGCGAGTTCCTCCACGGCGATGGCGTAACTCAGGATATCGAGGCCCGCGCCGCCGTACTCCTTTGGATAGGGAATGCCCATCAGACCCATTTCCCCGAATTTCTTGATGGCCTCTGCGGGAAACTCGTTTTCCTTGTCCAGCAGGAACGCCAGCGGCTTTACCTCTGTTTCCGCGAATTCCCGCACCCTTTTTCGCAGGGCCTCGTGTGCCTCGCTTGTTTTGAATGACATTGAATCGACCTCCTTTTCCAACACAGAAGCTTAACGCTTTGCCGTCCCGAAACCCGAAACCCGGACGTCGGGGTCGCGCGTCAAGCCCAACACCTCCGAAATCGTTTTTTCCTTTAATCCGGCGGCCAGCATTTCCTGCAGCCGGACAAATTCTCTGTGTACACCGCAAGGCGAAGCGCCTCTGTTCATGGGGCAGGCGAAGCCATCCCGAAGGCAGGCGGTCAAGAGTATCCGCCCCTCGAGCGCGGAAAAGACGTCGTAGAGGCTGAATTCGTCAAGGCCCCTCGTCAGCGCGTAACCGCCCGCTTTGCCGCGAAGGGCGCGCACCAATCCGCTCTTTTCCAATTTCTTTAATATCTTATATGCGAACTGCTGCGAAATGGCTTCGCGCCGGCCGATGTCCTCAGCGGTCTTCTTTTCGCCGTCCGCAAGCGCGCGGACGATGCGCACGGCATAGTCGCATTCTTTTGAGATAAACATACGCGTTCTCCTTGCCCCTTCAGTATATATATCCGGAGTGAGTTTGTCAAGATTAAATTTGCGAGCCGACCCATGAAGCCGCACCCGGAGCCGCGGCTGAGGTTACCGTTCAAACCCCACTGTGTTGCGATATCGACACCCCATCGATCGTCTCATCTTGAGACAGACCCTCTGCGGGCCGCGCGCCCCGTTTCGGCGGGTTCCTCCCGAAGAAAAAGACCGCCTCGTTTTGAGGCGGTCTTTTCACGCGCGAAACGCGACGCATGGTATAACGGAAGGTCCCTATATATTATATCCCCCTGCATGAAAGCGTTCCATTGCTTATCCCGATGTGCTCCGACGCAAAGCGCGGAAAACGCAATGCGG
>JAITLA010000284.1 GCA_031278145.1 Eubacteriales Family XIII. Incertae Sedis bacterium | reverse complement strand
GTCGAGGCGCGCCCTGTCGATGGCGTTGCGGCGGTTGAAGTTGCAGTAAACGCATTCGTTTTCACAGTGATTCGCGAGATAGAGGGGCGTGAACAGGGATACGGCGTTGCCGAAGCGCGCCCGCGTTTCCCGGCGCGCGCGCAGCGCGAGTTCTTCAAGCAGGGGCGCCGCAGCGGGAGAAAGCAGGGCCGCGAAATCCGCGGGGGTGCATTGCGGCGCATCCAAGGCGCGCAGCACGGCGTCGCGCGTGAAGGCCGTGAAATCCACGGCGCGCGCGGCCGCGAGCACGTTGTTCATCAGAGTGGGGTCTGTCCGTTCCATGTCGTCCAAGTAGGACATGACATCCGAATTGTCCGTATTACGCTTCATCATGCAGAAACCCCGTCAATGGCGAGGACGCGGCCGCGCCGCGTTCGAGTACGCGCCCCGGACCCGCGCGGAAGGCTGCGCGCCCCGCTTCCACGGCCTTCTTGAAAGCCTCCGCCATGGCGGGGATGTCCCCCGCCGTCGCAATCGCCGTGTTGACCATGACGGCGGCGGCGCCCATCTCCATGAGCTCGCAGGCTTGCGAGGGCCGGCCTATGCCGGCGTCCACGATGATCGGAAGGTCGATCTCCTCTATCAATATGCGAATGTGATCGCGGACCCTGATGCCGCGGTTTGAGCCGATGGGCGCCGCGAGCGGCATCACGCAGGCCGCCCCCGCGCGCGCGAGATCCTGCGCCGTGTTCAGGTCCGGGTTGATGTAGGGCAGCACGATGAAGCCCTCGTCCGCGAGCAGGGCCGTCGCCCTGACCGTTTCATGGTTGTCCGGCATCAGGTACTTGGAATCGCGTATGACTTCTATCTTGATCATATCGCCGCAGCCGAGCTCCCGCGCGAAGCGGGCGATCTTCACGGCCTCCTCCGCCGTCCGCGCGCCTGAGGTATTCGGCAGCAGGGTCACGCCCGCCGGGATGTAGTCGAGGATATTCTCCTCGCCGCCCGGATTCGCGCGCCGTATCGCCAGCGTGACGATCTGCGCGCCCGCGTTCTCCACGGCCGCCCGGATCAGCGCCAGAGAGTATTTCCCGGAACCGAGAATAAAGCGCGACGTGAACGCGCGCCCGCCGAGCATGAGCGCGTCCGCAGGGGGACGCGCGGCTTCCGCGTTGTCCATTTCAACCTCCGCTTACGAAATTCACGATATCCAGCCTGTCGCCGTCCCGCAGCACGACCTCGCCGTAGGCGGCCTTCGGAACGATTGCGTCATTCAGGCCGACGGCGATGCGCCGCGCGTCGTAGCCTTGCGCTCTCAGGAAGTCCGCGATGGAAAGGCCGTCCGCGCCGGCCGTTTCCGTTCCGTTCACCGCAATCATGAGAGGGCCCTCCCGTTCGCCGCCACGCTGTAGGGCACATAGACGGCGGTCACCGACGCGACGCACAGGACGGTCGGTATCCCGACGGCAAAGCGGCCGAACAGCCGGTAGGCGATCATCCCGGCGAGGGCGATGAACAGCTTGTCCGCGCGGAGCGCGCTTTCGCTCGCGGGCCTGTTCATGAGAAAATCGAGGAATAGAATCGTGTACACGGGAATAAACACCATGCCTATGCTCGTCAGGAATTGTTCGAGGAAGGCACCGTAGCGCTCCACGGGAAAGATCGTCGATACGAGCGCGGCGAACAGGCCCATCGCGAGGATCGGCGCGCGCTTGCCCTTCGGCCCGGCGATGCGGCCGGCCGATGCGGCGGCGGAATACAGGTCGAGAAAGGCGGTGGTCAGCGTGGAGAGCAGGACCACACCGCAGGCGAGATAGCGAAAGCGGCTCGCCGCGACGAAGGTGAAGATGTCGCCGCCGGTCGCGCGCGCGATGAAGAGGCCGAACAGATACATGAGCGTGCTCCCCGTGAAGTAGCCCGCGAAGGGTACGAGCGTCGCGCAGACCCGATCCTCCGCCGACACGGTGTAATCGCCGATGAGCGGGAGCCACGAAACGGGCATCGCGACGGACAGCTCTATCGCGAGGGCCATGCCCATCGCGTCGCCGGAATGCGCGCCCGAAGCGACCGCGCCGCGGCCAACCGCTTCCGCAAGCAGCGCCGCGCACAGCAACAAAAGCAGCACCACGGCGACATTGTTCAGGCGCACGGCGGGGCTGCCGAGCAGCAGCGCCCAGGCGAGCACGAGCGCGGAGAGCGCGAGGATCGCGGGCGCGAAGGGCAGCTGCGGCAATACGCGCGTCATGGCGCTGCCCGCCTGCACGATCATCACGACCGTCCAGCCGATCAGCTGCGCGAGGTTGCAGAGGGCCACGAGCTTGCCGCCCGTGACGCCGAAGGACAGCGCGACCGCCCCCATCGCGTTCTCGCCGCGCGCGAACGACACGCGGCCGCCGAAGGCGAGCAGCGCGACACCGATAAGATGTCCCGTCAGGATGGCCGCAAAGCCCTTGCCGAAGCCAAGCGGCGCGAGCAGGCCGCCCGTGAATATCTCCGAGATGGAAACGGCGGCGCCCATCCAGAGCAGCAGCATGGTCGTTTTCTTCATAAGCACCTCCGTTTTCCGCGGTCGCGCACCGCCTTCGCGCGCCGCCCGGGCCCTGCGGCGCTCACGGTTCCATGCCCGCGCGGCGGTAGAGCGCCGCCATATGTCCCACGGGCCCGATGCCCGCGCCGACCGCGTAGGCGTCCGCGATGGCCCGCGTCACATAGTCCTTGGCCGCGCGGACCGCCGCCAAGGTGTCGTCCCCGCGCGCGAGCCGGCTCGCGATGGCGGAGGAAAGCGTGCAGCCCGTTCCGTGCGTGTGCTTGGTCCTGACGCGCGCCGCGCGCAGGAGGGTGAAGGCGCCGTCCGCCAGCAGCAGATCCCCCGCCTCCTCGCCCGGGAGATGGCCGCCCTTGACGAGCACGCTCTTCGCGCCGCCGGCGGCTATCGCCTCGGCGGCCCTGCGCATGTCGGCCTCCGTCTTGATCGCAAAGCCGCAGAGGATCTCGGCTTCGGGGATGTTCGGCGTCGCGACGTCGGCCATCGCGACCAGCGCGCGCAGGGCGCGCGTCGCGTCCGCGCGCAGTATGCGGCAGCCGCTCTTCGACACCATCACGGGGTCGATCACGATGTTTCGCGCGCGAAAGCGCGCCAGATTTTCGCAAATCGCGTGTATGATCTCCGCGCTCGAAACCATGCCCACCTTCACGGCGTCCACCCGTATATCGTCGAATACGGCCTTGATCTGGCCCGCGACGACGGACGCCTCGATCTCCCGCACGTCGTGGACCGCCTGCGTGTTCTGCACCGTCACGGCCGTGATTGCGGCCATGCCGTAGACGCCCAGCGCGCACATGGTTTTGAGATCGGCCTGTATGCCCGCGCCGCCGCTCGGGTCGGAGCCCGCGATGCTCAACACGTTTTTCATATTCCTCGCTCCCGTTCCGGCCCGAAAAAAAGGCCCCCGGCATATACCGGCGGCGCAAAAGAAGGTGTTTTTCCTACGCCGGCATTATCCGGATCAGGTATAAGGGTTCGAAGCCTCGATTGGCTCCATCTCAGCCGGAAGCATCCGGCGCCCCGCGTATTCGATTTTCTTGTCTGTCTAGAGTATACACCCTTGCGCGCGTATGTCAATAGGCTTTTTTCTCGCGTGGCGAAACCACATATTGGGAATATCCGCTCTTCCATTTTTGTTTTTTAAAAACAGATCACAGCAATAAGCACGATGTCGATGCGTTTGTGTTTCGCTTTCTGTCTTTGCCGTTCGGTAGATATCTCGGCAAACGGTTCTATGAACCTTGACGCTTTCTCCTTCTGTCACGAGGTGCTTGCCCCTTCACGGTCCGTAACAAATCAATAAATCGTCTTGTATTTCACTGAAATTTTTCCATTGTACGGCTAATTTAAATGTGGTATTATGAAAATAAATAATACATATATGTAAACAATGTTTAATGCGTGGGGGAAGCAGCTTATCGACTACCCATGCCATCTGTATTTTCAAGAAAGAATTTTTGTTTCAAGGCGTTGCGCTCCGCGCAGTCGATGGTGTGAGCTTGCGCATCCACCGAGGCGAAGTCGTGGAATTGGTCGGTGAGAGCGGCTGCGGCAAGTCCACTCTCGGACGCACACTCCTGAAGCTGGCCGCGATGAATGAGGGAAGGCTTGTGTTTGACGGGGAGGATATCACATCGTACAACAAGCGGCAAATGCACTCGTTGCGCAAAAGAATGCAGATGATCTTTCAGGACCCATACGCGGCGTTGAACCCTCGAATGACCTGTTTTGAAGCGGTGGAAGCGCCATTGAAGG
>JAITLA010000198.1 GCA_031278145.1 Eubacteriales Family XIII. Incertae Sedis bacterium | reverse complement strand
GGCGTGGAATTCGGCGACGGCTTTCGCTTGGCCGGCATGCGCGGCAGCGAGGCCAATGACGCGCTCTTCGTCGAGCACGGCGCAATCCGGTCGCGCACGAATCACAACGGCGGCCTTCTCGGCGGCATCACGAACGGCATGCCGCTCGTCGTCCGCGTCGCGTGCAAGCCGACGCCCTCCATCGCGAAGGCGCAGCGCACGGTGGATCCGGCGGACATGACGGAAACGACGCTTCGGATCAAGGGCCGGCACGACCCCTGCATCGTGCCGCGAGCCGTGCCCGTCATCGAGGCGGCGCTGGCGCTCGGCATACTGGACTGCATGCCGGCGGACAAGGTGGGGACGCAATGAAAAACATCGTGCTGATCGGGCTCTCCGGCAGCGGAAAATCGACGCTCGGCGCCTCGGTCGCGGAACGGTTCGGGCTCGCGTTCCTCGATACGGACGCGGAAACGGAGCGGGACGCGGGGATGTCGATTGCGGCGATCTTCTCCGAATACGGCGAAGCCCGCTTCCGCGAGCTGGAAGCGGAGGCCGTGCGGGCGGCCGCGCGGCGCAAGGCTTGCGTCATAGCCACGGGCGGCGGTGCGATCCTGCGCGCGGAAAACATGCGCGCCCTGCGCGAAAACGGCTTCGTCGTCTTTCTCGACCGCCCGCCCGCGCAGATTGCGGAGGCGCTTGACGGGCACGCGCGCCCCCTGCTGGCGGAGGGCACGGATCGCATCCATCGGCTGTCGCGCGAGCGCCGCGAACGCTATCTCGTCTATGCGGACGTGCGTCTGCCCTGTGCGGACGGCGAGTGGGACGCGTTCGAACGCCTCTGCGCGCTCGTGCGCGGCCTGTATCCGGATACGGAGTTTGCCGTGGTGGGCGATCCCGTGGGCCACAGCCTGTCGCCCGCTATCCACAACGCCGTATTCGCCGCGCTTGGAATGCCCTGCCGCTACAGCGCGATCCACCTGCCCAAGGGCCGGGCGGGCGACTTCGCGGCGCGCGCGCGGGAAACGGGCCTGCGCGGCTTCAACGTCACAATACCGCACAAGCAGGATATTATTCCTTTCTTGGACGCGACGGACGGGGACGCGCGCCTCTGCGGGGCGGTAAACACGGTGGTCGCCGAGGCCGGCGGCCGGCTCGTCGGCCACAATACGGACACGGAGGGCCTGCTGCGAGCCCTGAAGCGCAGGGGGCGCGCGTATGGCGGCGGCCGTATCGCAATCCTCGGCGCGGGCGGCGCGGCTGCGGGCGCGGCGGTGAAGGCCGCGCGCGAAGGCGCGCGCGGGATCGCGATATGCGCCAGGCGGACGGAAGCGGCGGAGGCGCTGTGCCGCAAAGCCCTGCGCGCCGCTGTGGACGCGGGGCTGCGGGCGCCGGAAATCGTCGCCCCGGGGCCGGACGCGGCGGCGCTGCGCGCCGCCGTCCGCGACGCGGACCTCCTGATCAACGCCACGCCGCTCGGCATGACCGGCACGGAGGGCGATCACGCCTCGCTCGAATTCCTGCAAGCCCTGCCGGCCCGCGCGCTCGTCTGCGACCTGATCTACGACCCGCCGCAGACGCGCCTGCTCCGCGAGGCCGCGTCGCTCGGCCTCGAAACGATGGGCGGCCTCGACATGCTGGTCGCGCAGGCGCTGCTCGCGGACGAGATATTCCTCGGCCGCGGCTTGGACACGGACGCGCTGTTCGGTATCGCAAAAGAGGCCGCGGAGCGATACCGGGGCGCGCCCGCCGCCCCGCTCGCCCTTGAGCGGCAACCGTAAAGAAGGATTCGCGCGGCCATGGCTCCGCCGCATCGAAGGAGAATGGCAGATGATCATCATATTGAAGCAAGACGCTTCGGACGAGCAGCTTCGGACGCTCAGGGAAGCGATTGACGACAGCCGTGTGAGCATCCAGGACATCCGGGGCGAAAACACGCGCATGCTCGGCCTCGCGGGGGACACCTCCATGATCGCGGAGGACAACATCCTGCGCCACGCGTGCGTGGAGCGCGTGGTGAAGGTATCCGAGCCCTACAAGCTGGCCGGCCGGCGCTTTCATCCGCGGGATTCCGTCTACGAGATCGCGGGGCGGCGCATCGGCGGCGGCGCCTTCACGGTCATGGCCGGGCCCTGCTCGGTGGAAACGGAAGAGCAGGTATTGTCGATTGCGCGCGACGTGCAGTACGCGGGCGCCGATTTCCTGCGGGGCGGCGCCTTCAAGCCGCGCAGCTCGCCCTACTCGTTTCAGGGCCTCGGGCTCGACGGGCTGGAGCTCTTAAAGGCGGCGCGGGAAAAGACGGGCCTGCCGATTGTCACGGAGATCATGTCGCAGGAATACGCGGAGGTCTTCCGGGACGAGGTGGACATCATCCAGATCGGCGCGCGCAACATGCAGAACTTCCCCCTGCTCACGGAGGTCGGCCGGCTGGGCAAGCCCGTGCTGCTGAAGCGCGGACTGTCCTGCACCGTCGACGAGCTGCTGATGGCGGCGGACTATATCCTGATGAGCGGCGACAGCCCCGTCATGCTCTGCGAGCGCGGCATACGAACCTTTGAAACGGCCACGCGCAATACGCTGGACCTCTCGGCAATCCCCGTTTTGAAGAAGAAGTCGCATCTGCCCGTCATCGTCGATCCGTCGCACGGAACCGGGTATTGGGACTTGGTCTATCCGATGGCGCTGGCGGCCGTCGCCGCAGGCGCGGACGGGCTCATGATAGAGGTCCACGACCGCCCGGACAAGGCGCTGTGCGACGGGCAGCAATCCATAACGCCCTTCCTCTTCGACAGGCTGATGCGCAAGATTGCGCGCCTGCGCGCCGCAATCGCCGAGGACGCGTAAGGCCGCAAAACCGAACCCAAGGAGAATGAGATGAACGCGAAGGAACAATTACAAGAGATGCGAAAGAGGATCGACGCGATAGACGACGGGATGATCCCGCTGTTCAAGGAGCGCATGGAGATATCGGGGCGCATCGCCGAGATCAAAGGCATGAGCAATATGGCGGTTACCGACGAGCTCCGCGAGCGGGAGGTGGTGGATCGGGCCCTCGCCATCGCGGAGGACGAAGACCTGCGGGGTGAGGTTTCGCTCCTCATGCGCTCCATCATCGCCATATCGAAGGAGCGGCAGCGCAGGACGCTCTTCCCTGCGGACAGGCCCCTGCTGCCGCCGCCGCGCAAGCCCTTGCAAGGGCGCGTCGTGTGCGCGTTTCAAGGCGTGCCGGGCGCGTGGAGCGAGCAGGCCCTCGCCGCGATCTTCCCGGAGGCCGAGAAGCTGGCGGTGGAGTTCTTCGAGGATCTGTTCGTGGCCCTCAGAGAGCGAAAGGCCGACTACGGCGTCGTCGCCATCGAGAATTCCAAGACCGGCGCGATAGGCGAAACCTACGATCTGCTCAGGAAGTACGGCTGCTACATCGTCGCGCGAACCTGGATCGACATCCGTCATTGCCTGCTTGCGCCCGCGGGCGTGGCGCTCGCGGACATACGGGAGGTGCTCTCCCATTCCGAAGGCTTTCGACAGTGCGCGAAATTCCTGCGGGGAAAATCCTGGGATCTCGTCACCTGCCGCAACACGGCCGTGGCGGCGGAAACGGCGGCTGCGAAGGGGACGGGCAAGACGGCCGCCATCGGCTCGCGCCGCGCGGCCGAGCTGAACGGGCTCCGCGTGCTCGTGCCGGACATCATGGACAAGGCGGGAAACAGGACCTCCTTCGTGGTCATATCGCCCGAGCCGGAGTACGACGAAGCGGACGATCTGATCTCGCTCACCTTTTCCACGAAGCACAGGAGCGGCGCGCTCTGCGAGATGCTGCTGCCCTTTATGGCGGGCGGGATGAACCTGATGCAGCTCGAATCGAGGCCGGCGGGCGCGGGCAAGTACCGCTTCTTCGCCGAGGTGCAGGGCAACATCCTCGACGCGC
>JAITLA010000134.1 GCA_031278145.1 Eubacteriales Family XIII. Incertae Sedis bacterium | reverse complement strand
CGGAAAGGAGAAGCCCATGCAGAAAGCCTATCTCGTGCCGCACCCGCCGCTGATCGTCCCCGGCGTGGGCGCGGGGGACGAGATCCCGGACACGCGCCGCGCCTACGAGTGGGCGGCGGCCGACGCGGCTGCCGCGAAACCCGAAACCGCGGTCGTCATCTCCCCGCACAGCGTCCTGTACGGCGATTACATCCACATCTCGCCGGGCAAATCGGCCAAGGGGGACTTCGGCGCGTTTCGCGCGGGGCACATCAAGTTTTCCGTCGCATACGACGAGGCGCTGGCCGCGCGCATCGCGGAATGCGCGGAGGCGGACGGCATCCCGGCCGGGCCGCTCGGGGAGCGGGACAAGGCGCTGGATCACGGCGTTACGGTTCCCCTATACTTCTTCAAGTCGCCGAGGATCGTCCGCATTTCCTTGTCCGGCCTGTCGCTCCTCGAGCATTACCGCTTCGGCATGTGCATCCGCAGGGCGGCCCTGTCGCTCTCCCGCGGGATCGTGCTTATAGCCAGCGGCGATATGTCCCACAAGCTGAAGGCGGACGGGCCTTACGGCTTCGTGAAGGAGGGCCCCGCGCACGATGCCTTTGTGCGGGAGTGCGCGCGGGACGCGGACTTTCGCCGTCTGCTGTCCATCGATCCCGCGCTCTGCGAGAGGGCGGCGGAATGCGGCTTGCGCAGCTTCGTCGTGCTGGCCGGCTTTCTGGACGGCCTGCGGGTGAAAAGCCGCGCGCCGGTCTACGAGGGACCCTTCGGCGTGGGCTATCTGACCGCCGCTTTCACGGGCGACGGCGAGGCGGACAGCCTCCTGCCGTCCATCCTGTCGGACGTGAAGGCGCGCGCGGAGAAGCGGCGCGACGGCGAGGATTCCTTCGTGCGCTTGGCGCGGCGCAACGTCGAAGCCCATGTCCGCACGGGCAAGTCCGTCGATCCGCCGGCGGACGCGGATCCCGCGCTGCTTTCGCGGCGGGCCGGCGTGTTCGTTTCCATCAAGAAGGACGGCAATCTGCGCGGCTGCATCGGGACGATACTGCCGACGGAGCGGAACATTGCGCTGGAGATCCTCGCAAACAGCCTCTCCGCCGCGACGCGCGATCCGAGGTTTGACCCGATTGGCCCGGAGGAGCTCGATGCCCTCAGCTACAGCGTGGACGTGCTTTCGCCGCCGGAGCCCATACAAAGCGCACGGGAGCTGGACGCTTCGCGCTACGGCGTCATCGTGACGCGCGGGCACAGGCGCGGATTGCTGCTGCCGAATCTCGACGGCGTGGACAGCGTGGAGGCGCAGATTTCGATTGCGCTGCAAAAGGCCGGCATACGCGCGGATGAACCCTATACGCTCGAACGCTTTGAGGTGGTGCGGCACACATGACGCCGGTGCGCGCGCGCTTCTGCGAGGCGGAGGGCGCGGGCACGCGCTGCGGGCTCTGTCCGCACCGCTGCTTCATCGAGGACGGCGGAACCGGTCTTTGCGGCGTGCGCCGCCGCGTTGACGGCGTGCTGCGCGCGGAAAGCTACGGGCGCGTATCCTCCCTCGCGCTCGATCCCATCGAGAAGAAGCCCCTGTACCACTTCCACCCGGGGCGACGGATACTCTCGATGGGCAGCTACGGCTGCAATATGGCCTGCGGCTTCTGCCAGAACGCCTCGATCTCGCAGGCAAGGCCGAACACGGAATTCGCTTCCCCCGAGCGCCTGACCGAGATCGCGGCCTCCGTCCCGGAAAACCTCGGCCTCGCCTTCACCTACAACGAACCCCTGATCGGCGCGGAATACCTGCTCGACACGGCGCCGCTGCTGCGCGAGAGGGGCCTTAAGGTCGTGCTGGTCAGCAACGGGATGATCCGCGCGGAACCGCTCGAGGCCCTGCTGCCCTTCATCGACGCGATGAACATAGACGTGAAGGCCTTCTCGCGGGAGTTCTACCTGCGCATGGGCGGGGACGCGGAAACGGTCAAGCGGAACGTCGCGCGTTGCGCCGCGCGCTGCCACACGGAGGTGACGACGCTGATCATCCCGGGGGAAAACGACGGCGACGACGAGATGGCGGCGTTGTCCGGCTGGCTCGCGTCGCTCTCCCGCGATATCCCGCTCCACATCACGCGCTTCTTTCCGCGGCACAGGATGACGGAGAAGCCGCCCACGCCCGTCGAAACGCTCACGCGCCTGGCCGAGATCGCGCGGCGCGCGCTCACGCACGTGCATGTGGGCAATGTTTGACGCGCCTTGCCCGCCCGGGCGCCCGCCCGGGCGCGGGCGATCCCAAGGAGGACGCAAATGACGAAAGCCCCGCGCTGCGAAACCGTGGCCCTCGACGACGACGGGGACGCGCTCGTGATCCTGGACCAGACCAAGCTGCCGAATGAGATCGTATACCTGCGCCTCACGCGCCAAGAGGACATCCGGCACGCCATCCGCTCGCTACGGGTGCGCGGCGCGCCAGCCATCGGCGCAGCGGCGGCCGTCGGCCTGTATCTGGCGGCAAAATCCATCGACGCGGCGGATTACGACGCCTTCCGTGCGCGCTTTGAGGAAGCCAAGGACGCGCTCGCCGCGACGCGGCCCACGGCGGTGAACCTCTTCCGGGCGCTCGACCGCATGGAAGCCGTCGCGGCGGCCCACAAGGATCGCCCCCTGCCGCGCGTCAAAGCGCTGCTGCGCGACGAGGCGATCCGCATCCTCGAAGAGGACGCGGCCGTCTGCCGCGCCATAGGCGAGCACGGCCTCGGCCTGCTGCGCGACGGCGACGGCATACTGACGCACTGCAACGCCGGATACTTGGCGACGACGAAATACGGCACCGCGCTCGCGCCCGTCCACCTCGGGCTCGAAAGGGGCTACCGCTTCAAGCTGTTCGTCGATGAAACGCGGCCCCTGCTGCAAGGGGCGCGCCTCTCCGCCTTCGAGCTCTGCGCCGCCGGCGCGGATACGACGCTCATCTGCGACAACATGGCCGCCCGCGTGATGAAGAACGGCTGGGTGCAGGCGGTGCTCGTGGGCTGCGACCGCCTTGCGGCCAACGGGGACGTCTGCAACAAGATCGGTACCTCCGGCGTGGCGATCCTGGCCAAGCATTACGGCATCCCCTTCTACGTCTGCGTGCCGACCTCCACCTTCGACACGCGCGCCGCGACGGGTGACGACATCCCCATCGAGCAGAGAGCCCCCGAGGAGGTCACGGAAATGTGGTACGAGAAGCGCATGGCGCCGCAGGGCGTGCACGTATACAACCCCGCCTTCGATATCACGGATCACGCGCTGATTGCGGGCATCGTGACCGAGCACGGCGTCCTTCGGCCCCCCTACGACGAGAGCATACGACGCCTTGTGCGGGACGCCGGGGTTTGACGCGGGGCCGTTACCGTCAGCCGGAGTGTTTTGGGTCGATCTCCGTCAGGTTGCTCCAATATCGCGCGGGCATGAAGCGTCGTTGGCAGGCGGGATTGCTCCGCTCGCGTATGGCTATCGCGTCGAAGTATTCCCGCCAGAGCTTGCGGTATCGGCGTTCCGCGCCTGTTTCGGCGCAGGCGTCCGCGTCGTGAAAATCCGTTATGTACCACGTCCCCGCCGCAGACACAAGGGCCTTTTCGCGGCGTTTGTCGTGTATGATGAAGGGCTCTTCCTTGAATCGGTCGCAGAAGTGCGGGGCCAGAAATTCCGCGATGTCGTGATCCGGCGTCATGGGCGCGTAGAGTATGGACCCTTCGGCGGTCCCCGCGCCGGGCCTGAGCTCCGAGAAGCGAACGAGGCCGCACATCCTGTGTATCTCCTTCACCACCTTCTGCTCCGCCCGCTGTACCGCAAACACGACGGGATTGCCGAAGAGCAGGCGGATCCGCGAACCCTCCCTGAAGCCGAGGCGTATGTAACGCAGAAGCGCCGCTTCCTTGTCCGGAACGCTCGACCGGAAGACCGTGTATATCCGCTTCATATCGTGCGCGGATATCTTGCTTTCGATGGCCGCGTAGACGCGGGCCGCCTGCGCGTCGTCCGTTTCCACGAGGCTGTGGGCGCGGAGCAGATCCCCTTGATAGCGGGCCGCCGGGAAGATGCCCTCGGCCTTCTCCCGATAATAATGCAGGAAAACGCAGCACAAAAAGCCTTCGAAGCTGCCGTCGTACAGATAATCCATATCCCCTCCTTCCGCTTCCGCGCTTTACGCTTGCCCCTTGGGCGCGAAGGCGGCGGGGATGCCGTCCTCCGGCGGAGCCGCAGGCGCGGTGGGTGCGCCGAGCGCGGCGGTGGGTATGGCGGCGGGTATGGCACGCGCGGCGGGTGTGCCGGCCGGCACGAGGCCGTCGTCGAACATGGAAATCTGCGGCGGACCGCTTTTTTCCGACAGGCCGCTTCGGATGTCTTCCGGGCGCAGCAAGCGATCCTTGATGTACACGGGGTCCTGCCCCTTGCCGCCGTAATACTTCCCCGAGCAGGTGAGGAAGAAGCGCGCCCGCTTCAGCACGACGCCGATCTTCTTGAGGTCTTCGTATTTGACCGCCGCGATCCGCCTCTGGCGGGCTATGCGCACGGCGGAAACGCTTCCGACGCCCGGAATGCGCAGCAGCAGTTCCGGCGGCGCCTTGTTGATCTCGACGGGGAACAGCTCCATGTGGCGCAGCGCCCAACCGATCTTGGGGTCCATGTCCGTATCCAGAAACGGGTGCGCCTCATCCAGTATTTCGTCCGCCGCAAAGCCGTAAAAGCGAAGGAGCCAATCCGCTTGATAGAGCCTGTGCTCCCGCAAGAGCGGCGGGGGTGAAAACCGCGCGGGCAGCTCCGGCGCGTCGCTCACGGGTATGTAGGCCGAAAAGTAGACCCGCTTCAGCCGGAATATCCTGTACAGGGACTCTGCGGTCTTGATGATCTGCCGGTCGCTCTCCGGCGAGGCGCCGATGATCATCTGCGTGGCCTGTCCGCCCGGCGCGAAGCGTTCCCTGTACCGGCCGCGCGCGGGGGACGGCGCCGCAGGGTATCGGCCGTGCATAAGCGTCGCCAAGTCGCCGTCCCCCGCCGCCGCATCGGCGCCCATGGGGGCCGTGCGATCCGGGAAGCCCGGGCCTTTCAGCGTCCTCCGCTCTTCCAGCGTCCGGGATATCTGCCGCATGGGCTCGAAGATGCCCTGTATCTTCTTCTGCGGCGCCAGCAGCCGCAAGCTCTCCCGCGAGGGAAGCTCCACATTCACGCTGAGCCTGTCCGCCGCCATGCCGATGCGCTGCAGCAGCTCCGGCGAAACCCCCGGGATGATCTTCGCGTGTATATAGCCCGCGAAGCGGTATTCCTCCCGCAGGAGATACAGGCAGCGATGTATCCGCTCCGCCGTATCGTCCGGCGAGATATCGACGGCGGAGCTCAAAAACAGGCCCTCGATGTAGTTGCGGCGATAGAATTCGATGACGAGCTCCGCGAGCTCGGACGGCTCGAAGGCGGCGCGCGGCGTATCGGCGCTCCTGCGGTTCACGCAATACTTGCAGTCGTAAACGCAGCGGTTGCTGAAGAGCACCTTCAGCAGGCTGATGCAGCGCCCGTCCGCCGACCAGGAATGGCAGACGCCGGCGGCGCAGACGTTGCCGATGCGGCCCACGTTCGTGCGGTCCACGCCGCTCGTGGCGCAGGAAACGTCGTATTTGGCGCCATCGCTGAGTATCTTCAGTTTTTCAAGCAAAATCCCGTCCATCGCGCAG
>JAITLA010000085.1 GCA_031278145.1 Eubacteriales Family XIII. Incertae Sedis bacterium | reverse complement strand
GCAGGTTTGGCACTGTGGCCCGTGCCGGTAAATCGCGCAATTCCAACATTGTATGTGTTACACAAATGAACCGTCCCCATGTGTTCTGCGCCCAATGCCGACTTTTTCAGTGGCCTCGATTTTTGCCGCGTGCTCCGCTTGACGCGCCGGAGCGCGGATCCTCAAGCTTCCCTCGCCTGCAGCTCCGCCAGCCGCCGCACGAAGCAGGCGCAGCGCGTCCCGTCGTCGCGCGTCCCCGTGTCCTTGCAATCCTTGCACGCGTACCGGATATCCATGCAGTCCAAGCGGAAGCCGTTTTCCGTCATGACGACGGCGCGTTCGGATTGCAGCTCTCCGATCCTGCGGTGCAGGGCCTCGGCTTCGCCGCGCGCGTTACCCGCGCCCGAGAGCATTGCCTTCGATCTGTCCACGCTGAGCCTGCGTATGTCCTCGTCTATGCGCTTGACCTCCGGCAGGCGGGCGTAGACCTCCTGTCTGCGCGCCTCCGCCTCGCGTTCGGCCTTGTCCCGCAGCTCCTCGTACAGGCGCAGCAGCTCCGAGATCTGTTTTTTGCCGCGCCCGGCCGCGCCGCGCGCGGGGCGCGCGGCGTGGCCCTTGTCGGCCCAGTCGTTCAGTATGGTATCGATGTAATTGAGATTGGGGCTCGTGATGCCGGAGCTCCGCTTGCAGGCCTCGAGCACGGTTTCCATATCGAAGCCGAGCGCGTCAAACCACCGGTTCATGATGCGCTCCTCCTGCTCCGTCGCGTTGCGCACCATGCCAAGCGCCTTGAGTACGCGCTTGTGCCTGCTTCGCCGGTTGTCGTTTTCCTCCAGATAACGCTTGACCTCCGCCACCGTGCGCAGCTCCTTTTCCGTCCAGCTTCGCACGATCCTGCCGACGTAGTTCGTTCTGTGCCCCTGCGCGCCGGTTTTCCGTTCCGCCGCGTAGCGGAAGGCGAAGGCGATGACGGGGGCGGCCGCGCCGAAATCCGTCGACCAAGAGGCGACGGCCTGCATATCCTCGGGCGAAAGCGGCGCGCCGACGATGCTCTCCACCTCGCGGCAGAGCTCGCGCAGCGCATCGTTGGCGAGCAGATCCCGCACGCCCTGCGCAAGCCCGTCGGCGTATCGCTTGTCCGTGCTCTTCCTCCCCTTGCGCCCGCCGTAGATCATGGCCTTCAGATTCAGGAATTCCACCTCGTAGCGCAGGCGGTTTTCGGGGTCCTCGTAGTGCTTCCGTATCACGCCAAACTCTTCCCAGTACGACCAAGCCTTGAGTACGTCCTCGATCTCCATGGAGAGCTGCTTCGCCACATCCTCGTTGCGCATGATCAGGCCGAGCTCCGCGTACATGAGCGCGAAGAGATAGACCTTCACGTAGTCGCCCGGCGCGCCGGTCATCATCTCGTTGATGAAGATGTTTTCCACGTGCGTGTCGCTCAGATAGTATTCCCTTGTCTGTTCCTTTTTGAAGTTCATATGGTATTCCCGTGTACGATCAAAACACCTCCGTGCGGATGATCGTCTGTTCCCTGTCGGGGCCGACGGAAACGATTTTCACGGGCACGCCCGTGATCTCCTCCACGGCCTTGACGTAGCCTTGCGCGGCCTCGGGCAGGGCGTCGAAATCGCGGCAGTCCGTGATGTCGCATTTCCAGCCCGGCAGAATCCGATACAGCGGGGTGCAGGCCGCGACCGTATCCAGGCTCGCGGGGAATTCGGAAAGCGTTTCGCCCTTGTACGCGTAGCCGTGGCAGAGCTTGAGCTCGTCGAAGTCGCCGAGCACGTCCAAAAGCATGAGCGCAAGCCCCGTCGTGCCGTTGATGCGCGCGGAGTAGCGCACCACCACGCCGTCAAACCAGCCGCAGCGCCGCGGCCTGCCCGTCGTGGCGCCGTATTCCCGGCCGCGCTCCCTGATGCGCGCGCCGATCTCGTTGTCGAGCTCGGTGACGAAGGGGCCCTTGCCCACGCGCGTCGTGTAGGCCTTCGTGATGCCGATCACGTTCCCTATCGCGCCGGCGCCCACGCCGGCCCCCGTCGTGAAGCCGCCCGAGATCGGATGCGAGCTCGTCACATAGGGGTAGGTACCCAGATCGATGTCGAGCATGGAGCCCTGCGCGCCCTCGAACAGCACCCTTTTGCCCGCACGGATCGCCTCGTGGACCATCACGCCCGTATCGCGTATGTAGGGGCGCAGGCGCTTCGCGTAGGCGAGGAAATCCGCGACGATTTCCGCCTTGTTCACGGGCGGCGCGTCGAAAAGCCTTTCGAGGATCCGATTCTTGCCGTCGATTTGGGCCTCAAGCTTCTCGCGAAAGCCGGCTTCGTCGAGCATGTCACACACGCGCAGCCCGCTCCGCTCGATCTTGTCCATGTACGCGGGACCTATGCCCTTGCGCGTCGTACCGATGTCCTTCTCGCCCCGCGCGTCCTCGTAGAGCGCGTCGAGGATCTTGTGATAGGGAAACACGAGCTGCGCCCTGTCGCTGACGAAGATGCGGTCGGTCTTGATGCCGTCCTTTTCAAGCGCGGCTATCTCGTCGAAGAAGCCCTCCGCGTCGAAGACGACGCCGTTTCCGATGATGTTCACGGTCCGCTCGTTCATGATGCCCGCCGGGATCAGATGCAGCGCGTACTTCCTGCTTCCGATTACGACCGTGTGGCCGGCGTTGCTGCCGCCCTGTCCCCTGACGACCATATCCGCTTTCCCCGCAAGATAATCGATGATCTTCCCCTTGCCTTCATCCCCCCATTGTGAGCCTACAACTGCCAATGTAGCCATGCTGATCTCCTTTTTTGAGTAATTTCGATATGAAACCGGCGATTCGATTTTGGCTTGTCGAAGCGCGAAGCCGAACATTGCACCCGCCACCGGCAGCTTGGAAAGTTGAAACCCGCCGCCTGTAGAGGCGGGGGACTGACGCCGTCGTTTAAATTTAAAAACGATCCGTTTCGAAATCGCGCGCGCGATCCGCGAATTTGGTGTAACGTCCGACCCAAGAGAGCTCGACGATGCCCGTTTCGCCGTTTCTGTGCTTGGCGATGATCGCCTTGCACAGGTTGCTCTGCGTGGCGTCCGGCGCGTCGGCGCCGTCCGCGTAATAATCCTCCCGGTGCAGGAAGAGGATCAGGTCCGCGTCCTGCTCGATGGCGCCGGAATCGCGCAGGTCCGACAGGATGGGCATCTTGTCCCTGCGCTTCTCGACCTCGCGCGAGAGCTGCGACAGGACGATGACGGGGCAGTCCATTTCCCGCGCGAGCTGCTTGAGCATGCGGGAGATGACGGAGATCTCCTGATTCCTGTTCTCCATCCGGCCGGCCTCGGACATCAGCTGCAGGTAATCCACGATGATGAGATCGAGCCCGTGTTCCGATTTCATCCGCCGCGCCTTGTTCCGTATCTCCATGACGGGAACGCCCGGCGTATCGTCTATGAAGATGGCGGTGTTTTGCAGCACGTCTATCGCCTCGTTGATGCGCTTCCACTCGTCGTCGTTCAGCTTGCCGTCGCGCAAGCGCGTGATCTCCACGTGGGCCTCGAGGCTGAAGAATCTGTAGACGAGCTGTTCCTTGGACATCTCAAGGCTGAAGATCAGGACCTTCGCGTCCGCGCGCAGGGCCGCTTTGTGCGCGATGTTCAGCGCGAAGGCGGTCTTGCCCATGCCGGGCCGTGCGGCGATCACGATCATATCGGACTTCTGCAGGCCGGAGGTCCTCTTGTCCAGATCGGTGAAGCCCGTCGTCAGGCCGGTCAGGCCCTTTAGATTCGCGATCTCGTTGATGCGCTTGTAATTGCTGTAGAGCACATCGCTTATCCGGCTGTAATCCTTGTGCTGGCTCGCCTGCGCAATCGCGAAGATCCTGCGTTCCGCATCGTCGAGGATCTCCCGCGCGGCGCGGCTGTCCCGGTAGCCCTCGTCCATGATCTCCGAGGAGGCGCCGATCAGACGCCGCAGCAGGGCCTTTTCCGCGACGATCCGCGCGTACTGCGCGGCGTTGGCCGTGGTGGGAACCATGGTGGAAAGCGCGGCGATATAGCCGCGGCCCCCGGTCATATCGAGTGATTTTCTGCGCTTCAGCGCGTCCGAAACGGTGAGCACGTCCACAGGATCGTTCCGCCGGTGCAGTTCCTCCGCCGCGCGGTAGATCTCCTTGTGCGCGTCGCTGTAAAAATCCTCCGGCCTCAGGAGCTCCATGACCTGAAACAAGGCGTCCTTATCGAGCATAAGCGCGCCGAGAACGGATTTTTCGGCGTCGTCGCTGTGCGGAGGGATGCGTTCGTTCATGCTCGCGCTTCCACGTCAACCCGCAATGCGACGGCGACCTCCGGGAAGAGCTTGATCTCCACCGAGGCCGGGCCCGTGTTCTTGATGGGCGCTTCCAGCGCGATCTTGCGCTTGTCGATGCGGATCCTGTGCTGCTCGGAGAGCGCGTCGGCGATGTCCTTGGAGGTGATCGATCCGAACAGCCTGCCGTTCTCGCCCGACTTCGTGATTATCTTAACGGAAACGGCGCCGATCCGTTCCGCGAGCGCCTTCGCCTCCGCAAGCGCCTTCTTGTGCTTTTCCTCGTCCAGCTTCTTTTGCTTTTCGAGGCTGCGGATGTTTCCGTCCGTCGCCTCCGTCGCAAGGCCGCGCGGAAGCAGCAGGTTGCGCGCGTGCCCGTCGCTGACCTTGACCACGTCGCCCGCCTTGCCGAGGCCTTTGCAGTCTTGTTTGAGTATCACGATCATAAGAATACACCGTCCTTTCCCGCAATGTAATCCTTCGAACCCCGCGCCTTTGCGGTGTTTGAATGCCTTGGATTGAACCTTCGAACGGTAATGCGCCCTATATCTCTTCTATGAGTTTTCGCAGCCTTGCCGCGGCCTCGTCCACCGTGATGTCCTTGAGCTGGGCCGCCGCCGTCGTCAGGTGTCCGCCGCCGCCGAGCTGTTCCATGATCTTCTGGACGTTCACCTCGCCGAGCGAGCGGGCGCTGATCACCACCTCGTCGTTCGTTTCCCCGAGCACGAAGCTGGCGCGGATGCCCTTGATGTCAAGCAGCTCGTCGGCCGCCTGCGCGTTGATGATCTGCGCGTTCTCGTGGCGGCCTTCGTTCCGCGAAACGGCGATGCCGCCGCTCAGGAATTCGGCGTTTGAGATGATGCTGGCCCTCTGCCGGAAGTCTTCCATATCGCTTTGCAGATATTGCCGCACGACGGCGGTGTCCGCGCCGTTGCGTCTGAGCCAGGAGGCCGCCTCGAAGGTTCGCGTGCCCGTTTTGACCGAAAAGCTGTTCGTGTCCACGATGATGCCGCCGAGCAGCAGCTCCGCCTCGAGGCGCGAGATGCTCTTCTTCTCCGCCATGTACTGCATGATCTCGGCAACGAGCTCGGAGGTCGAGGAGGCGGCGGGCTCCATATAGGTGAGCGTCGCGTTTTCGATGTATTCCTCGGCCTTTCGGTGATGGTCTATGACCACGGATTTCTCCGTCCTGCCCAGCAGGCCGGGCGCTTCCGTGAGGCTTGGCCTGTGCGTGTCCACGACCACGAGCAGGCTGTTTTTGTCCGTCGCTTCCAAGGCGTCGTCCGTGCCGATGAAGCTGTATTCGCCGCTCTTGTTCGCTTCCAGGTAAAAATCCGCGAGCGAACGGCCCGGCTCGTTGAGCACGATAAAGGCCTCCTTGCCGCGGTTGATCGCGATGCGCGCGATGCCGATGGCCGCCGCAAAGGAATCGATGTCGGGATTCTTGTGCCCCATGACGACGACCTTCGAGGACTGATCCATGAGCTGCCCGATTGCGTGGGCCATGACGCGCGATTTGCCCTTGTTGCGCCGCTCGACCGCCTGCAGCGTCCCGCCGTAGTAATCGACCTGCATGCCGCGTTTGACGACCGCCTGATCGCCGCCACGCCCGAGCGCGAGATCGAGGGCGAAGGCCGCGTATTCGTCCGTCTGCTGCGGCGTCTTGCCGTCCAAGCCGACGCCCATGCTCAGGGAAACGGGGAAATCCGCGTCCGTTTCGATGGCGCGCACCTCGTCGAGTATGCTGAACTTTTCGGCCGCGACGCGCCTGTAGTGGCTGTGCTCGAAGACGACGAAGTATTTGTCGCTGTAATATCGGAGGATGGAGGCGTCCATCCGCGCCGCCCATTGCCGGATGACCTTCTCGATGCCCGCGGCTATCAGGGATTTTTTGTCGTCGGGCGAGCTCGCGATGAGCTCATCGTAGTTGTCGACCCGGACGTGCGCGAAGCATTTGCGCTCGTCGCCGTAGCGGGTTTTCAGGTTTTCGTGATCCGTGACGTCGATCCAAGAAAGCGCGGCCGATCTGTGCGGATCGCCGTCCAAGTACGCGGGAAGCACCTTGTAGATCCGCTCCCCTACGGAAAGCAGGGCGGGCTGCTGCGCGTCCGCGTTTGAAAATTCGTCGGGCTTCTTGCCCGTAAGCTGCGAAAGCTCCGTTTTCATCATGGCGACGGCGGGATAGATCTCCCGAAATTTTTCATTCGCCAGCATGACGACGCCGCTCTCGTTCGTCAGGCAGAGCGGCAGCGGATGGTTGTGGATCGCGTAGCGCATCGTTTCGTCGATCTCCGAGGCGATGCCCTCAAGGTAAGCGTCCATGCTGCGGCGTTGCAGCATGCGCGCGATCAGGCAGAATACGGCGTACAGAAGACAGACGCCGGCGGTGCAGGCGAGCAGGATCCGATTGTCGGCGCCGCCGCGCGGGAAGCGGTCGCACAGGAAGAGGGCGAGCGCCAAGAGCGCCGTCGCCGCCAAGCCGGCCCCGAAATACAGGTTCGCTATTTTTTTTACGATTCGATTGCCCATGAGTATCCTTCTTCTTGATGATTATATCATAAATACGGAGCGAAGCGGAGATATTTATGACATTGGCCATGCGCGTTTCCGCCAAGGGCGGAAAAATCACAGAGCCGTCGGTTTTTCAAATTTTGCTTGCAAGTCCTTTCAAATTTTGCTTCGTCAAAATTTGAGCGCGGAGCGCACTCAAATTGTTGAACGGATGTTTTGAGGGGACAAGGGCTTTGCCCGCCGCCCCTCAAAACATAGGCGTCAGTGGGGGATTGCACCCGCCACCGGCAGCTTGGGAAGCCGGAACCCGCCGCCTGTGGAGG
>JAITLA010000080.1 GCA_031278145.1 Eubacteriales Family XIII. Incertae Sedis bacterium | reverse complement strand
ACGTCCTCCGCCGCGGTTCCGCCCTTCACGAGCGTGAGGCTGCCCCTGCTGACGGCCGTGACGGGGATCATGAGCACGTCCCGAACCGAGTCCACCACGATGGTCGCCGTCGCGTTCATCCCGGGCCACAGTCCCTCCGTTTGGTCCGGCTTGATCTTGACGGGATAGGTCGTCACGCCGTTGCTCGAGGTCCCGAGCAGCCCCACGTTGTCCACGACGCCCGAAAAGATTTGGTTCGGCAACGCGTCCACCGTGATGATCGCCTGCTGCCCCGCCTGCACCTCGGCGATGTCGAGCTCGTCCACATTGATCGTGAAGCTCATCTCGCTCATATCGGCGATCACGGCCATCACCGTCTTGGTGGAGCTCTCCAGGGAATCGCCGGCCTTTACGCTCTTCGATATGACGGAGCCCGAGATCGGCGCGGTCAGCTCGTAGTCGGCGAGCTGCTTCGCCGCGTTCTCGTAGGAGAGCTCCGCCTCGCGGAGGGACAGATAGCCCTCCTGCAAGCTGTCGTCCGCCGTATCGCTCGACAGGTCCGCAATCGGCGCGCCCGCGCCCACGCGCTCGCCCGTCAGGACGTAGAGCTTCTCCACCATCCCGCCGGCCTGCGCGGTGACGAGCTTCTCCGCGCCGCCCTTGAGCTCGCCGCCCTCGTAGCTGCTCAGGCCGTCCGCCTCGACGCTCACGAAGCTGCCCGCGGACAAGAGGCCCGGATTCGCGACGCTTATATCGACGTCCGTCACCGTGACATAGCCGTCCGATTGTCGGCTCGTATCGTAGACCTTCGTGATGACCCCGTCCAGCACCTCGAAGCTGTTTTCCACCGTCACGCGAACGCTCTGCCCCGCGCGAAGCCGGGCCGCGTCGCCCTCGCCGAAGGGGATGCGCGCGGTCAGGCTGCTGTCGTCCACGATCTTTGCGACGCGCGCGCCCGTGTTCACATTGTCGCCCTCCTGCACGTAAAGCTCCGTGATCCTGCCCGCGATGGGCGAGGTGACGACAAGGCCCTCGTTGGATTTCAGGGTCTTTTCGTAATTCATCCTCGATCTTTCGAGCGAGAGGTTTGCCCGCTCGAGGGAATTCTGCATCTCCGAGGTGTCGAAGGTGTACAGCAGCTGCCCTTTCTCCACGCTGTCCCCCTCGCGGAAGGTATCGCTGAGAACCTCGCCGCCCACGAGGGACACGACCTCGTACTGCGCGACGGGGGCGAGCGTCCCGGAGCCGGAGAGCGATACCGTGATATCGCCCCGCGTCACCGTGAACTCGGTGTACTCAAGGGCTTCGGCCTCTTGCGAGAACAAAAATCGCCCGCCGAACAGAACCGCGCAGACCGCAAGGATTGCGCAGACCGCGATCACAAAGCCGCGCTTTTTCGTAAACATCTTCTTCAATTCTCGGAGCCTCCTCTCAAATACAAAAACCTATCCTGCCGCGATCTCACACAGCGCGGCACTTACTCGGCAAGGGCGAGGGCGGGGCAATCCACGGAGCGTCATTGCGGTATTCCGGGGCCGCGCCCTTTGCGGCCACCGCAGCGAGCCTAAACGCCGCGTCCTTTGCGGCGTTGCGAAGAGCGGAGTGGACTTTTCCCCGCCCTGTCCTCGGCCGATTCACTCCCGCGCAGCAATCAGCGGCAGCGTAAACCAAAACGTCACGCCGTTCGCGTTGTTGATCAGACCGTATGTGCCGCCGTGCGCGTTCACAATCGTCTTCACGATGTATAGCCCAAGTCCCGCGTGATTTTCCTCCTCCCGCGCCCGCGCGCGGTCGGTCTTGTAGAAGCTCTCCCACACGCGGTCCACATCCTCCCGCGCGATTGCCTTGCCCTCGTTGAACACGGAGAAAAACGCGTGCGCGCCCGAACGCTTCAGGGACACGGAAACGCGTCCCTCCGCCGCCGTATGCGACACGGCGTTCATGATGTAGTTCTTGACGGCCTGCTCCAGATAGTGGTCGTCGCCCTCGACCCAAAGACCCTCTTGCAGATCCGTTTCGAGCCTGACCCGGCCGAAGAGCACGTCCATCCGCGCGAGCACGCCCGCGCAGAAATCGGAGAAGTCCAGCGCCTCCGTCCGCATGCCCGAGAGGCCGTTTTCGAGCGAGGATATGTCGAGCAGGCTTTTCGCCATCGCGTCCAGCTTGTTCACCTCGTCGATGATCGTATCGCAGTAAAAATCCTTGTCCGCCGCGTCGATGTTGTTTTTCAGATTTTCGCTGTACAGCTGCAACAGGCAGAGCGGCGTCTTGAACTCGTGCGAAACATTGGCCACGAACTCGCGGCGCATCCTGTCCAGATGCAGCTGCCGGTCGATATCGGACTGCAGGCGCTCGTTCTTGTCCCGCAGATCGGCGATCATCAGCTCCAGCTTCTCCGCCATCGAGTTGATGCTCACGGACAGATCGGAGAGCTCGACGGTGCTCAGATTCTCGTTCGCGCGCGCGCCCGTGCGCAAGGCCGCCACATTCTGCGCGACGATCCCGATCTCGCGTATCGGCTTTGAGAAGCGCCGCGAGAATATGAGGGCGCAGGCGGCGCCGAGCAGGAGGATCACCATGGAGATGCGCAGGTTCGCCCATGAGAGCAGGCGCACGCCGGCCTCGATGGACTCCACGGGCGTTTCGATGACGGCGTAGCGCGCCTCCCCCTCGTACTCGAAGCGGCCGTTCAGCAGGATCACGGTTTCCTCGCTCTGCCTGCGCCGGGCCACCTGCGCCTGCGCGTCCTCGGGGAAAGCGGAGCGGTCGAAGGGACCGATGAACAGAAAGCGCTGCCGTATCACCGGGATCTCGACGTTCCGGCTGCTGTACACGAGGCCCTTGTCGCTGAAGATCAATATGTCGATATTGTCCCCCTCCGCATCCTCCGTCAGCCGGTAGATGAAATCGGGGTCGTCCGAATAGTTGCGCGGAAGCGCGGCGAAGAGCTTGTTGACGGTGGATTTTTTGTGCTCGATCAGAAAGGGGCCCGAAAAAAACACGTTGAACACCAGCTGGCACAGCAGCGACGCCAAAACGAGCGCACAGGTGAAGAGCATCATCTTCGTCGCAATGGAAATCTTCATGCTTCCGCCTCGAACAGGTAACCGATCCGATGGACCGTCTTGATGTATTCGCCGCAATCCGCAAGCTTGCTCCGCAGCTGCTTGACGTGGGTATCGACCGTGCGCGCGTCGCCCTCGAAGTCGTAGCCCCACACCTCGTTCAGTATCTGCTCGCGCGTCAGCGCCCGGTTGCGGTTTGCGGCGAGGCAGCACAGCAGATCGAACTCCTTGGGCGTGAGATCGACGCGCGTATCGCCGATTGAAACGAAGCGTCGCGCCGGGCTGATGCGCAGCGGACCGGCCTCGATCTCGCCCGCCTGCCCCCTGCCGGCCCGCTTCAGCACCGCCTCCACGCGGGCGAGCAGCAGGGACGTGGAGAAGGGCTTGGGGATGTAGTCGTCCGCGCCTTGGCGAAAACCCGCAATCTGGTCGTATTCCTCGGCCCGCGCGGTCAGCATGATGGCGGGGACGTTCGAATCGCGGCGAATCTCCTTCAGAACGGAAAAACCGTCCGCGACGGGCATCATCACGTCGAGCAGCAGCAGGTCTATCTTCGTGCTGTGCTCGTAAAAGACGTCCAAGGCCTCGCCGCCGTCAAAGGCTTCGAGCGTGCGATAGCCGTGCGCTTTGAAGAAATCCCGCAACGCCTTCGTGATGCGCGCCTCGTCGTCCACTATTAAGATGCAGGTTTTTCCGTCCCACATATCGCATGACCGCCTTTGCTCCGCCGACTTGTTTTAAATATACTGCTATTGTGTGATGGATTTGTGAGAACTGAAAAAAAATCGGTTGCCATTCAAACGCCCGCTACGGTAACAAACAACCGCGGCCCGAAATACAAATCAAAAAACACCGGCATCCGTTGCATCGCAACGAATACGGCGCTTTTACGCTGTCAAACCAAAGTCGGGTTATATCACATTGCTATGAATTTTATTACGCAAAACGGGTCCCGCGGAACTTCGTTCCGCTCCTCCGCTCGTTTATGCCCGGAGCGCAGCGAACGGGTACTTCGCTCACTTCGCTGTCCCATAATCCCTTCGCAAACGAACGCCGATTTCGTTCGGTTTGCGATTGCCGCCGCAAGCCGGGTGAGATGTTCGTGCGTGCGGCGGCCCGCGTTTTAAAACGCGCGGAAGCGCCTTGCGGGAGGCTTCTACATGACGCCGGCGGGCTTCAGCTTCTTCACGGTTCCTTCGTCGAGGCCGGTTATGTCGGCGACGTCGGCAACGGAAAAACCCTTGGCAAGCGCGGCCCTTGCGGCTTTTTCCAGACCCTTTTCCATGCCTTTTTCCATGCCTTTTTCCATGCCCTTTTCCATGCCTTCTTCCAAGGCCTCTTCGCGCCAAACCCTCTTGGCGTCGTCCATGTTCCATTCCGTAAACAGCATATTCTCCACCTCCGATCCGTGCGTTTCCAAGAACGCCTCCATGATTCCGTTTTTCCGGCAATACGATATCG
>JAITLA010000062.1 GCA_031278145.1 Eubacteriales Family XIII. Incertae Sedis bacterium | reverse complement strand
CTCGCGGCCAAGCTTTGCGGCCGGAAGATCGACATCAAGAGCCACAGTCAGTATTTCCCGGATCAGACCGCTTGCGAGGATGGGGAGTACGACGATGCCCTGCGGGAGGGGGACGCGGAGTTTGCGGAGCCCGTGGAGTTTGCGGAAGACGCGGAGCCTGCGGAATTTGCGGAGGACGTGGAGCTTGCGGAGGACGCGGAGCCCGTGGAGTTTGCGGAGTTTGCGGAAGACGCGGAGCCCGTGGAGCTTGCGGAGTTTGCGGGGGAAGCCGCTTCGGATGCGGAGATCCGCGCGGAGGACGCCGAGGCTGCGGTTTCGAGCGCCACCGCGGCCGAATAGCCCTTCGCCCACGGGGGATTGCTGTATGAAGTCAAAGAAAATACCCATGCGAAGATGCATCGGCTGCATGGAGTCGAAGCCCAAACGGGAATTGATCCGGATTGTGTCTTCGGAGGCCGTGATACGGCCGGATCCGACGGGCAAGGCCGACGGCAGGGGCGCTTATCTGTGCAAAAACGCGGAATGCTTCATGAAGGCGAAGAAAAGACGGGCGTTCTCGCGCGCCTTGGGGGTGGAATTGACGGAGCCGCGGTTCGCGCGGCTGCTTGGAGATTTAGAGGAGGTGTTCGATATTGAGCATTAAGATATACGAATTGGCGAAGGAGCTGGATATCCCAAGCAAAGAGATTATGATCAAGGCGTCGTCCATGGGGATAGAAGTCAAAACGCATATGAGCACGATATCGGACATCGATGCGATCTCCGTAAAAAACGCGTTGGTTCACCGGAATAAGGAAGCCGAAACGAAGATTGTGAAGATGCAGCCCAAGACGAAGCAATCCGCGCCCGCGCCGGAGGATGTGCCGCGCGTGGTCGTGAAGGCGGCCGTGAAGCCCGCGACAAATCCCGTTTCGAGGCCCAGAGCGCCGTTGCCCGGCGCGGGCGCGCCCCGGCCGCCGGAAAGCAAGCCCATGCAGAGGCCCCCGCAGGGGATCCCGAGGCGGGTCGTGGAAGCGCGTTCCGCAGAGGTGGTTCGCATACCCGCCGAGAGGGCCGTGGAGTTGAAGGACGTCGAGAGAAGGTCCGCAGAGGAAAGGGGAACGACGGAGGACGCCGCAAGGCGGCCCGCGCCCGGCCCTGCGATGAAGGAAATGCCCGCGCCCGTCCGCGTGCCGGCGCCGCCCGAAAAGAGCGCGCCCGCAGGGACGCAGACCGCGCCCGTGGCGCCCGCGCCCGAGGCGGCGGCCCCCACAACGGAAAGAGCCGTGCCCGATCCGGAGAAGCGGCCCGCGGCAGCCGCGCCCGTAAGCGCGGCGGACACGGGGGACGAGGCGGCGCGGAGCGCCGCGCCCGCAGCCGGCGGCGTGCCGCGTCCCGGCGCGGACGGCAGACCCGCGCGTCCCGGCGCGGACGGCAGACCCGCGCGTCCCGGAGCGGACGGCAGACCCGCGCGCCCCGGAGCGGACGGCAGGCCCGCGCGCCCCGGAACGGACGGCAGACCCGCGCGCCCCGGCGCGCCCGCCGGCAGACCCGCGAAGCCCGGCGTACCCGGCCGGCCCGCAAAGCCCGGAGCGCCCGGCAGACCCGCCGCCGCCGCAAAAAAGAAGGACGGCAAGCCCGATGTCCGCAAGACGACGGAGAAGGAACGGGATAAGTACAGCGGCCTCAAGAAGAAAGAGGTCTATCCCACGCGCTCCCTCGAAAAAGCGCCGGTGCGGGCGCGGAGCCGGCAACGGCCCGCGCCGCGGCCCATGCGCAGCGAGCGGGAGGAATCCTTCGCCCTCGCCCCCGGCACCGTGCTGATCAACGTCCCGATCACGGTGGCCGGCTTTGCCGAGCAGGTGGAACGGAGCAGCTCCGAGGTCATCATGCGGCTCATGCGCCTCGGCGTCATGGCCAACATCAATCAGAACATCGACGAGGATACGGTGCTCGTCCTCGCGGATGAGCTCGGCGTTTCCGTCGCAATCGGCAGGGTGGACGGCGCGCCCGTCGAGGTCGGCCTGGAGAGCTTCGAGGACGCGGAGGAAGACCTCGCGCCGCGGCCGCCCATCATCACGGTCATGGGCCACGTGGACCACGGCAAGACCTCCCTGCTCGACGCCATCAGAAAGACAAACGTCACCCTGGGCGAGGCCGGCGGCATCACGCAGCACATCGGCGCCTCGGAGGTCGTGATCAACGACCGCCGCATCGTGTTCCTCGACACCCCGGGCCATGAGGCGTTCACGGCGATGCGCGCCAGGGGCGCGCACGTCACGGATATCGCGGTGCTCGTCGTGGCGGCGGACGACGGCGTCAAGCCGCAGACCGTCGAATCCATCAGCCACGCGCGGGCCGCCGGCGTGCCGATCCTCGTCGCGATCAACAAGATCGACAAGCCGGGCGCAAACCAAGACAAGGTGAAACAGGAGCTTTCGGACAACGGCATACTCGTGGAGGACTGGGGCGGCGGCGCGATCTGCGTGCCCGTTTCCGCGAAGACCGGGGAAGGCATCGTGAACCTGCTCGAGATGATCCTCCTGCAGGCGGACATGCTCGAGCTCAAGGCCAACCCGAACCGTTTGGCGCTCGGCACGGTCATAGAGGCGCGTTTGGACAAGGCCAAGGGCCCCGTCGCGACCCTGCTCGTGCTGAACGGCACGCTCGAAACCGGCATGAGCCTCGTCGCCGGAACCACCGGCGGACGCGTGCGCGCCATGACGGATTTTCAGGGCAGGGCGATCAGGATCGCGGGCCCGGCCACGGCCGTCGAGATCCTGGGCCTGACGGATGTCCCCGAGGCGGGCGACGAATTCAACGCCGTCAAGGATGACCGCATCGCGCGTGAAATCGCGGAGAGCAGACGGATACGCCTGCGGCAGGAGGTCATGGTCAAGAACGCCAGCACGACGCTCGAAAAGCTGTTCAGCCGGATACAGGAGGGCGAAACAAAGGAACTGGCGCTTATCGTGAAGGGCGACGTGCAGGGCTCGGTCGGCGCCATCGCCGCCTCGCTCGAGAAGCTGAAGAACGAAAACGTGTCCGTGAAGCTCGTGCATACGGGCGTCGGAACCGTCACGGAATCCGATGTCATGCTCGCGCGCACGGCCGGCGCCATCATCATCGCCTTCAACGTGCGCCCGAGCACGGTCGTGACGAGCCTTGCGGAGCGGGAAAGCGTGGAAATCAGGACCTATCGCGTCATCTACGAGATCATAGACGAGGTGGAGGCCGCGATGAAGGGCATGCTCGACCCCATTTTCCACGAGCTCGTCATCGGAAGGGGCGCGGTCAGGACTCTGTTCAAGGTTCCCGGCGCCGGCATCGTCGCCGGCGTGTACGTCACCGACGGCAAGCTGCTGCGCAACGCGGAGATCCGCCTGGTGCGCGACGGCATTGTGATCCACGAGGGCAAGATATCCTCGCTCAAGCGCTTCAAGGACGACGTGCGGGAGGTGGCGCAGGGCTACGAATGCGGCGTCGGCATCGAGAATTTCAACGATATCAAGGAGAATGACGAGATAGAAGCCTTCACGATGGAAGAAACGAAGAGGGACTGAACCGTTAGCGCACGAGCCGCAAGGCAACACCGTCGAATCGAATGAAAAGGTCATACAGAAAAGACAGAATAGCCGAAGAGATCCGCCGGATCGTCAGCGAACTCTTCCTGCGCGAGCTCAAGGACCCCGGCCTCAAGGGCACGGCCGGCATATCCGGCGTGGAGGTGACGGGCGACGGAAGCTACGCGACGCTCTACATCATGGTTTCCTGCGGGCCGGACAAGGAGGTCGCGGACGAGAGCGAGAAGCGGGCGGTGCTGGACGCGTTTCACAGGGCCAAGGGGCTTCTGCGGCGGGAGATAGGCGCTCGCCTACGGCTCAGGCACACGCCGGAGCTGCTTTTCAAGATCGATGCGTCGCAGGAATACGGACGCCGCATGGATCATATCTTCGATGCCCTGCAGTGCGAAAGCGACGGACGCGAATGAAGAAGAACAACACACTCGAGGTGCTTGCCGCCGCCCTGCGGGACGCGAACACCGTTTTGCTCTTCCCCCACATCTCCGCGGACGGGGACGCGCTCGGCTCCTCCGCCGCGCTCTGCGCCGCGCTTCGAAAGGCGGGCAAGACGGCGCACGTGGTCGTCGAGGAGAGGCTGCCGGATATGGTGTCCTTTCTGGACAGGGGCTATTGCACCGAGGACCCCGGGCTGCCCGGCCGGCCGGATGTCTGCGTGTGCGTCGATTGCAACGAATACGAGCGCTTCCCCAAGCGTAAGGCGCTCTTCGATTCCGGCCTTCTTACGATGTGCCTCGATCACCACAAGACCTCCGAGCCCTTTTTCGATTTGAACCACATAGACGGCAACGCGGCGGCGACGGCCGAGATCGTGTACGAGCTGATTCCGCTGCTGGGCGTCGAGATCGATGCGGAAATCGGCGGCGCGCTCTACGCCGGCATCGTCACGGACACGGGGCGATTCCAATACGCGAACACGACGCGAAAGACGCATCTCATAGCGGCCGATCTCCACGCGCGCGGGGTGAGGACGGCGGATATCTCCATCATGCTCTATCAGAACGAGCGCATGGAGAAGCATCTGCTCGAATCGCGGATACTGGGCGAGGCGAAGCTCTTTGCGGGCGGACGGGCCGTGATCTCGTGCATCACGCGGCGGATGCTGAAGGAAACGGGCGGACGGCTCGACGAAACGGACGGTGTCGTGGAAGCCCTGCGCGATATAAGGGGGGTGGAGCTCGCCTGCCTTCTGAAGGAAAAGACCGCGCGCACGATCAAGGTCAGCCTGCGCTCGAAGCGGGACTTCGACACGGCCGCGTTTTCGGCGGAGAACGGCGGCGGCGGGCACGCCAGAGCGGCCGGTTTCACGGTGGAGGGTCACACCGTCCGGGACGTGGAAGCCCTGCTCATGCGGCAGCTGGCGGAGCGGCTCCCATGAGCTGCGCCGCCGATACGATGAACGGCTTCGTCAACCTCTTGAAGCCGTCCCGCATGAGCTCGCATGACGCGGTCGCGTTTTTCAGGCGGATCAGCGGCATCGAGCGCGTCGGTCATACGGGTACGCTGGATCCGATGGCCGTTGGCGTGCTGCCCCTGTGCGTCGGCAAGGCCACGCGGGTCATGAGCTATTTCGCGCCCGAAAACAAGCGTTACAGATGCGAGATGAAGCTGGGCATCGTGACGAATACGCAGGATGTATGGGGCCGCATGATCTCCCGGGCGAGGCCCGGTTTTGCCAAACACCTTTCCGAGCGCCTGATCACGGAAACGGCGGCATCCTTCGTCGGCCCGCAGATGCAGACGCCGCCTTTGTATTCGGCCGTCCGGATAAGAGGAAAAAGGCTGTACGAGTACGCGCGGGAGGGCGAAACGGTGGTCATACCCTCGCGCAAGATAAAGATTTTCAGCATAAAGGTCAAGCACTTCGATTCGGCGCGGGCCGTCGTGCGCTTTGAGGCGGAATGCTCCCAAGGGACGTATATGCGGACGCTCTGCCACGACTGGGGCCGCATGCTGGGCTGCGGCGCGGCCATGAGCGGGCTGATCCGCATGCGGTCCGGCGTGTTCAAGCTCGAGGACGCCCATACGGTCGAGGAACTGGCGGCCGCCTTCTCGTCGGAGGACCTGCCCGAGCATATCCTGACGCCGATGGACGAGCCCTTGCGGGAGCTGCCGGCCGTGTGGCTTTCCGCCGAGCCGGCCGGCCTCTTTTCAAACGGCATGCGGATCGAGCCCTCGTCCTATAACGTCGCGATGCGGCGGCTCGCGGCGCCGCGTGATTTTTGCAGGGTTTATGGCGATGCGGGCCGCCGCGGCCTCGTGTTTCTCGGCGTGGGGAAGTTCCAAAATGACACGCTTTGCCCGGCGAGGGTGTTTCTACGGATATGATTGTATTCACAAGGCTTGCCGATATCCAAGGCATTGAAAAAACGGCGCTTGCGATGGGGAGCTTCGACGGCATGCACAAGGGCCACGTCGAGCTGATCGGGCGTTCCGTGTCCGGCGCCGCGCGGAGCGGGCTCAAGAGCGCCGTCTTTACGTTTTCGAATCATCCGAAAAACGCGCTCGCCGGCGCGCTCGTCGTGCGCAACATCCAGTATCCGGACGACAAGGCCGCGACGATTGAGGCCCTGGGTGTCGATTATCTGTTCTCCCTGCCCTTCACGGAGCGGATCGGCCATATGGAACGGGATGTCTTCGTCGAAGCGCTTTTGCTCGGCGCGTTCAATATGGCGGAGGCCTTTTGCGGCTTCAATTTCCATTACGGCCGCGGGGCTGCGGGCGACGCCGCGTCGCTGTGCGCGTCCGGCGCGGCCTTGGGCTTTCCCGTACACGTCATGGATGCCGTGTACGCGGACGGCGAGCTCGTCAGCAGCTCTCTGATCCGTTCCCTGATCGCGGAGGGGCGCGTGGAGGAATGCGCGCGCTTTTTGGGCCGGAATTACTTCATCAAGGGGATCGTGATCGAGGGCAACCGCATAGGCAGGACCTTCGGTTTTCCGACCTTGAATATGCGCATGGACGCCGGCATGGTCGTTCCCGCGCATGGGGTGTACGTGACCGAGTGTTTTGCGGCGGGCGGGCGCTTCGCCGGCGTGACCAACGTGGGCATCCGCCCCACCGTGGACGGAGAGGGGGGCCGGCTCGTCGAAACGCATCTGCTGCGTTTCAGCGGCGATCTTTACGGCCGGCCCGTGCGCGTCGTATTCCTGAAGAGGCTCAGGGAGGAACGGCGCTTTGAGAGCGCGGCGCGGCTCGTGCGCCAAATCGAGGCGGATTGCGAAGAGGCGCGCGCCTATCACGCGGCTCGGTCGCTTGACGCGGGAGAGGGGAGGACACAAGATGGAGCGGGTACGGACATTTGATTGGAAACGCTTGGGGGACTTGGTCGCGGGCCGAGGCAACATCGGCCAGGAAATGCCGGTGTCGGTGTATCGCCTGATGCAGTATACCCTGATGGACGAGCTGTGCGATTCCTACGGCGAGGATCGAGCCCATGAGATCTTTCGCGGCGCGGGTCTGCGGGCGGGCAGAGCCTTTGCGGAGAACCTGTTGGACAACGGCCTGCCCTTCAACGAGTATATTGCGGCGCTCCAAAAGACGCTGCACGACATGAAGATCGGCATTCTGCGGATGGAGAAGGCAAATGCGGAATCGCTGGAGTTCGTGCTGACGGTAGAGGAGGATTTGGACTGCTCCGGCTTGCCCGTGAGCGGCCGGACCGTCTGCTGGTACGACGAGGGTTTCATCGCCGGCATCTTCGGAACCTATACCAAGCGGGATTTTGTGGCGGTGGAGGTGGACTGCTGGGCGACCGGCGGCACGGTTTGTCGTTTTAACGCCTATCCGGCTCGGAGCGCCGTCTGACGGGACGCGAGGCCTCGGACGCGCCGAAGAAGCGGCCGACGCGGCAAACGGGACAATCGCATAGGCCGAGATCGAAGGGGAAAATCGCCATGGAAGAGGACCGTCGTCAAGACGCGCTCGATGAAGCGCTGCGCCGGCTTTTGGCCGGCGACCCGCGCGAGGCGCGCGCCCTGTCGGAGCGTATGCCCGCGGGTGAAACCCGAGAGCTCATGGCGCGGCTGTGCCGAAGTCATGAGGAGTTGAACGACTACGCCCAAGAGATCGCCAAAGGCAATTTTTCGGTTCCCACGCCGCCACGGGACAACTTCTTGGCCATGAGCCTGAAGAACCTGCATTCCAAGCTCGTTCACATCACGTGGCAGATCGGGCAGGTGGCGCAGGGGGATTATCGGCAGGTCGTGGAGTATATGGGCAGCCTCTCCGACGGCTTTAACGAGATGACGCGGCAGCTCAGGCAGCGCCGGGAGGAGATGGAGTATCTGGCCGGGCACGACGGCGATACCGGCCTGCTCAATCGCAGCTTCTTCATGCGCGGGGTGTACGATCTGATCAACGCCCGGCCGGATGAGGTCGGCGCCCTGCTGTACTGCGGTCTGGACAATCTGAAGCATATCAATGATACCTTCGGCCGCGAGGCCGGGGACAAATACATTCTGCTGGCCGCGAGGATGTTTCGGATATTCGAGGCCGACGGCGCCTTGTCCGCCCGCCTGTCGGGGGACGAGTTTGCGCTGTACCTGCACGGCTTCGCCGATGCGGAAACCGCCTTCGACAAGGTGCGGACCTTCGTGCAGGAGCAGCTCGGCAAGCACATGTTCGCGGTTCACGGCGTCAGCCACAAGCTCCGCAGCTCCATAGGCGTCGCCATCTATCCGCAGGACACCCGTTTTGTGGACGATCTGGTCAGGTTCGCCGCCTACGCCATGTACGAGGTGAAGCGGCGGAACAGGGGCAGCATCGCCCGCTTTGACAGCGCGGCCTATTCCAAGAGCAGGGGGTTCTTCGACAAGCAGATCGCGTTTGAAACCCTGCTTGACGAAAGGCAGATCCATTTTGCCTTTCAGCCGATTGTGGACATGCGCAACGGTTCCGTTTTCGGCTACGAGGCCCTCATGCGCGCAAAGCTTCCGGACTTCCCTTCGCCCTTGGACATCCTGGATATCGCCGAAAACCAAGCGAAGCTGCTCCTCTTGGAAAAGCTGACCTTTGAGGTGCTGTTTGCGTGGATGGACGGCCGTTGCGGCGCCTTGGGCGGGAAGAAGATATTCTTCAACATCATTTCCGATCATTTTCTGAACGAAAGCGAGATGCCGCACATACATCCCAATCACAGGGAAATCATCCCCCATCTCGTGTTTGAGCTGCTGGAAAATTCCGCGGAGAGCCGCGATTTCATGAAGAACATCGCGGCCTTTCGGAAGCGTTTCGGCGCGATGATCGCCCTGGACGATTACGGCACGGGGCATTCCAACCACTATCGCCTCTTGAATCTGGAGGCGGACATCGTGAAGATAGATCGCTTTTTCATCGCCGACATCCACCGCAACGAGGACAAGCGCGTCCTGATGGAGGACATCGTCGCCTTCTGCTATTCCAAGGACATCAAGATACTGGCGGAGGGCGTGGAGAAGCCGGAGGAACTGCGGGTCTGCATGCGGCTGGGCATAGACTACGCGCAGGGCTACTACTTCGCCGAACCGGCCTTCGCGCTGCTCGATCCCGCCGCGGATTTCAAGGAGAAGCTGGACGCGGCGCGGTGAGGGGGGGGGGGATTGAAAAGCGGCGATAGCGGCCCTGCTTGCCTTTGGGTTCGCAAGCATCATCTCAAGAATTCTTCGCCGGGTTTCATTTTCAGTGAACTTTTTAGGGAACTTTGTGGTGAACTTTTTAGGGAACTTTTCAGTGAACTGCGCCGATGTGTTCCATGTTCGAGCCTCCATGGTTTGCGTGGCAAATCGGCGGTCACTCTTTCGGTTTGCGTCCGGGTTTCCGTTTTCCCGTGCGTGTCGGTTTGGGTGTGTTCTCCGGGATGGCCCAAGTGTTGCCGAACTTCGACGCGTCCTCTATCTTGCCGTTTTTACAAAG
>JAITLA010000058.1 GCA_031278145.1 Eubacteriales Family XIII. Incertae Sedis bacterium | reverse complement strand
GCGCGCACGGCAAGCTCCTGCTCGGCCTCGGCGTCCCGCTCGGCCGCGGCCGCGTTCGCCGGCGGCAGGCTTAACAGCAGAATCATCGCCAGCAGTGCGCATATCGAAAAACGCTTCTTGTGCATGTCCGGTCCCTCCGTTTCCTCATAGACAAACAGTAGCTATTCATTCCCAACACGCATCCCCGTTGCGCTTATCGCCCGGCGGCGTTTCCGTGGGATTGGCGCCGGCCATCGAAAGGAGTTTGCTTGCGGCTTCCGGGCGACCCGCCGTTTGCCGCTCCGCAAGCGTCAGCGGGAAGGGTATGCCGCGCGACCTTACGATTTGCCGCGCGAAGATATTAACCGCCGATGAAATGTTGAGCCCGAGTTCGCTGAGAATCAACTCGGTCTGCTCGCGAAGGGCATCATCCATTCTAATACTGATTTGGGCCATTCTCTTTCACCTCCAAACACAGTGTATACCAAGAGCAGTGCAATGTCAAGCATATATTTCCCATTCCTATCATCTTATGTTACTATTCAAACCCCACGCAAAAGCCGGCCATCTCGGTCAACGCCCCGGCTTTTGCGTGGGGTCGGTAACCCGTGAGCCGCAGCCTTATCCGGGCCGCAAAAAAAAACTTGCATTTTTTGGCGCGATGCGTTAGAATGAGAAATGGAAAAGGACGGTCGCTTCGCTAGGCGGCCGCCCCCTAAATATTGGTAGGGAAACCGCCAATCTTACGAAAGGCGGTTTCTGTTTTTATCCACGCTTGCTTGAGATAAGCAAGGCGATCACTCCAATGAGCACAAGTGAGAACGTGAATAATTCATCGTATGTCACGTAATGCATCATGGGCCGCGTCAGATGGCGGCCTCCGCGGGCGTGCCCCAGTTGGGCTCTGCGGTGTAGATGTTCACGAAGGCGCCGTTTTGGACGGTCGTGATCGGCACGGACTTGATCGGATCGCCGTTTTCGTCGAAGGTGATGTTGCCTGAGGCGCCGGGGAAGGAGCGCGTGTGCGTGAGCGCGTCCCTGATCAGCTCGGTCCGCACCGAGGTCCCCGCCCGGCTTATCGCGTCGAGCGCGAGCATGTAGGCGTCGAAGCCGAGCCGGATCGCGGCGCTCGGTTCCGCGTCGTCCCCGTATTTCTCCGCGTAGGCGCGCGCGAATTCCTCCGAGAGCGCGGTTTCCGCCGTTTTCTGCCCCAGATCCGAAGAGAAGACCATCTTGGCGAGCGTTTCCGCGTCCGCCGCCTGCAGGAGCGACGCGTCCTGCCAGAGGTCGGTTCCGAGGAAAACCGCGTCGAGGCCGATCTTTCGCGCCTGCTCCACGACGGTCACGCCGTTCTTGATCGAGGTCGGCAGGAATACGGCTTCCGCGCCCGCCTCCTTGATCTTGCGCAGTTCCTCGGTGTAATTCGCGGTATCCGCGGCGTAGTCCGCCGTGTATACGATGGAATCCGGCTTGCCCGTCAGCGAAACGATCTTGTCCGCGAAGAATTGCGAAACGGCGACGGAAAAATTGTTGTCGATCTCGCGCATCACGGCGGCCTTTTCTATCCCGAGTTCCTCAATCGCGTACTTCGCGACGGCCACGCCCTGAAAGGATTCCACGTAGCACACCCTGAAGCAGTAATCGTTCGTGTTCGTCACGAGCGGATTGCTGTTCGTGACGGCGATGGACGGTATTCCGTTTTCCGCGAAGACATCCCCGCCCGCGATGGAAAGCGTGCTCCGATAGCTGCCCAAAACGACGGCGACCTTCCTGTCCGCAAGGGATTTCGCGGCCGTGAGCGCCTCGTCTATATCCGACCGGTTGTCCGCGATCACGAGCTCAACGGGCTTGCCTATGACCTCGGCGCGGAGGGAATGCGCAAGCTCGATCCCGGCCAGCTCCAGCTCACCGAATTCCCTGTCCTGCCCGGACAGGGGCTCAAACACGCCGATCCGCACAATGTCGTCCGGGGGCGCTTCGTTCAAAAATGCGTCGGCGAAATTGTCATAGGCTTCACAACCCGCCGTGCCGGCGAGAAGAAGCGCGACGGCGAGCGGGGCCGCCATGCGGCGGCCCACCCGAGCGAAAAGCCGCGCGGCGCGACCGCAAACGCCGCCTTGCGAATTCATAACCGCAATGCCTCCATCAATCCACTCCAATCAAAACCGCTCAAATCAAACCCACTCCAATCAAAACCGCCACCTAAGCGCCTTTGTTTCCTTCCACGAACCGCTTAATCTTCTTCCCCGTGGTCATCTCGAATTCGCGATTCCGGACGATGATGCGGCGGATGCGCTTGAACAGCGCCAGCTCCGCGTTGATCGGGTCCAGCTTGCTCCAGAGCAGTTGCTCAACCCGCTCGTCCGTGTAGTCCTCTCCGAGCTCCGCGCGCAGGACGTCCTCGTCGGGCCTGATGCCCGCCACAATCAGCGTTTCCCCGCTCTGCTCGCTTTCCATGCCCCATACCAGGCATTCGGAAACGGCGTCTATGCGCCCGAGGTAGTATTCCAATTCCTCGGGATACACGTTCTTCCCGTTCTTCGTGATGATCACGTTCTTCTTGCGTCCCGTGATGTAGATGTAGCGCTCCGCGTC
>JAITLA010000048.1 GCA_031278145.1 Eubacteriales Family XIII. Incertae Sedis bacterium | reverse complement strand
TTGTTCCAAAGCGGCATCTACGCGGTGCTGCCGGAGGACATGCCCGAAACGCTGGCCCTGTCGGCGCTGGACGTCGCGGGGGCGCCGGCCCAGACCGCCAGGCTCGTGAAGTCGGGCGATACCGTGGTGATTATAGGCGGCGGCGGGAAGTCGGGCCTGCTGTGCCTGCATGAGGCGAAGAAGCGCGCCGGCGTGAACGGAAGGGTCATCTGCGTCGGCGGCAGCGAAAAATCCACGGAGCGGGCCAAGAAGCTGAAGCTCGCGGACGAATATTTTGCGTTTGACGCGACGGACGCGGTCGGCCTGTACAACAGGGTTTCGGAGCTGACGAACGGCCGTCTGGCGGACGTCGTGATCAACTGCGTGAACATCGAGAACACGGAGATGGCCTCCATACTCGCGTGCAGGGATCGCGGGACCGTGTACTTCTTCTCCATGGCGACGAGCTTCACGAAGGCCGCGCTCGGCGCGGAGGGCGTGGGCAAGGACGTGGATATGATCATCGGCAACGGATACTGCAAGGATCACGCGGAGATCGCCCTGCAGGTTCTGCGCGAGAATGCGGCGTTGCGCAAGTTGTTCGGAGAAATGTACGCATAAAGGGGTGTGCTTGCCGTTCGGAGTTTCGAATGACAAACGAGGGTGAGGATGAGAGGTGCTGAGATGGCAGAGATAAGAAGATGGAAGGATATTCCCCTCTGGAAGAACGTGAGCGAGGCGGAATGGAACGATTGGCGCTGGCAGATCCGAAACAGATTGACGAGCGTGGACGCGATCAAGCGGGTCGTGAACCTGACGGACAAGGAAGAGGAAGACATCAAGCGGGTGGTGGACTGCTTCCGCGTGGGCATAACGCCCTATTACGCCTCGCGCATGGACCCGGACGACCCGCGTTGTCCCGTCAGGATGCAGGCCGTGCCCGTGCTGTCCGAAACGCACAAGGGCGAGAACGAGATGGAGGACCCGCTGCACGAGGACGCGGATTCCCCCGCGCCGGGCCTGACGCACAGGTATCCGGACCGCGTGCTCTTTCTCATTACGGACCAATGCTCCATGTATTGCAGGCACTGTACGCGCCGCCGGCTGGCCGGCGAATACGACAGCAGCCGCGACATGCGGGATATCGAGAAGTGCATCGAGTATATCCGCAACACGCCGCAGGTACGGGATGTGCTGCTTTCGGGCGGCGACTGCCTCTGCGTGTCCGACGATGTGCTGGAGCACATCATCTCGGAGCTGCGCAAGATCCCCCATGTGGAGATCGTGCGGCTCGGCTCGCGGACGCCCGTGGTCATGCCCATGCGCATCACCGACGGGCTTGTGAACATGCTGAAAAAATATCATCCCGTATGGCTGAACACGCATTTCAATCATCCCAAGGAAATGACGCCGGACGCCGTGACCGCGCTCGCGAAGCTCGCCGACGCCGGCATACCGCTCGGGAACCAGAGCGTCCTGCTCAGAGGCGTGAACGACTGCCCGCACATCATGCGCGAGTTGGTTCACCTGCTGGTCAAGAACAGGGTGCGCCCCTATTACATCTACCAGTGCGATTTGTCCATGGGCATAGAGCACTTCAGGACCAAGGTGGCGAAGGGGATAGAGATCATAGAGGCGCTGCGGGGGCATACCTCGGGCTTTGCGGTGCCGACCTTCGTCGTGGACGCGCCGGGCGGCGGCGGAAAAACGCCCGTCATGCCCGACTATCTGATTTCCTCCACGACGGAGCGCGTCATACTGCGGAATTACGAGGGTGTCATAACGTCCTACGCGGAGCCGAAGCACCAAGACGAGATCGCTTGCACCTGCGATTATTGCACGGGCAAAAAGACCTACAAGTTTGAAGGTGTCGCGGCGCTGTCGGAGGGCAAGGCCATCTCGATTGAGCCGGAGAATTTGGCGCGGCACAGGAGGAATTCCAAATAGCGCGATTGTCGCGGCCCGGCGGCAAAAGGGAAGAGCATGGGACTTCTGCGTGAAACAGCAAGCAAATACAGGATCGTTTCCGTCGTTGGCATGGCGAAAAACACGGGCAAGACGACCACGCTCGGCGCGCTGATCGCGGAGGCGCGGGAGATGGGCCTGCGCCTCGGCGTCACCTCCGTGGGCCGGGACGGCGAATCGGAGGACCTGGTGACGGGGACGTCGAAGCCCAAGGTCTTTCTGCCGGAGGGCGCCCTGGTGACGGTCCCGAAGGGGCTGTACGCCTTCGCGGAGGCGGGGCTTGAGATCCTGCGCATGACGGAGCATCGGACGGCGCTGGGGCAGGTCATGATCTGCCGCGCGGTCTGCGAGGGGTACGCGCAGGTGGCCGGCCCCGTGTCGGCGACCGCGCAGGTGGGCGTATGCGCGGAGCTGTTGGCGCTCGGCGCGGATATGGTGCTGATAGACGGCGCCGTGGACCGGCGCTCGGTGGCCGCGCCCCATGCCTCGGATGCCGTGATTTTGGCGACGGGGGCCGCGCTGTCCGGCCGCATGTCGGAGGTGGCGGCGGAAACCGCCCATACGGTGGAGCTGTACAGCCTGCCGACGCTGCGGGACGAGGCGGCGCTGGCGGAGATGGCGAAGCACGCGGGGGAGAAACGCATCCTCTGCCTCGGCGGCGAAACCAAGGTTTTGGATTTGAAGACGGGCCTTGCGGCCGGCGCCGACATAGGCGCGGCAATCGACGCAAGCGGTCGTTATATCTGTTTGCCGGGAGCGCTCACGCGCAACCTCGCGGAGGGCATCCCGGCGAGCTTGCTGAAGACGGCGGCCTTCGTGGTGACCGATCCGACGAAGATCTTCATAGACAGGCTTGCGTGGCGGCGGCTTTGCGCCAAGGGCCTGCGGGTCTTTGTGCAATCGAGCGCGGCGATTGTCGCGATAACGGTCAACCCGTATTCGCCGGCGGGCTTTTCCTTCGACAGCGCCGAGCTGGTCAGGACGGTCGGCGCCGCGGTCGGGGACATCCCCGTCGTCGATGTGCGGATGCGCTAAGGATGCGGTAAATGGGATGCTTGTCAAATCGAGCTGCGCTTCGCGCTTCATTTTACAAGCCAAAATCGAAAGGCGGTCTTGGCCGTGTGCGACGCGATTGAACGGACGAACAGAGAAATAGGCTTCCTCGACGTGCTGTCCGAGCTGCGCCCTCATACGCCCTTCGGAAGGAAGCGCGCGGCGGCGGCGCGCGCCTTCGTGCCGGGGGAGGAAGCGGCGCTGGAGGCGGAATACGACAGGCTGGAGGGCGTCCGTGACATGCTTGCCGCGCATGGGGAGGCGGCAAAGCGCATCACGGAGCTGTTTGACGAGATCAAGGACCTTTCCCACAGCCTGACGCGCTGCGGGGAGGCTGTGCTGTCCACGGTGGAGCTCTTTGAGATCAAAGTCCTGCTCCTGCACATGGAGGCCTTCGCGGACATCTGCAAGGGCCCGGGCGCCGCAATGCCGGACGGCTTCACGCCGGAGGATACGAGCGGGCTTTTGAAAACGCTCGATCCCGAGGGCGCCGGAATGCCGACGTTTTACATCTACGATCTGTTTTCGGAGCGCTTGGCGGCGCTGCGCAAGCGGAAAAAGGAAAAGGAGCGCCTGCTGCGCGCGGACCAAAAGCGCCTGGCCGACGCGGTATACGCCGCCGTCGGCGTGTCGCCGGATCCGAGCCTCGAGGCGGTGATCGCGCGCAGCGACGAAGCGGCGATGGCGGCCGCGCGCCGCGCGCCGCAGCTCTACGCGGCGGGGGAGGACCTCTACTCCGTGCGCTTCGCGCTTGTGGCGAGCGAGGAAGCGCGCGCGCTCACGGCGGAGGCGGAGGCGCTTGCGGTGGAGATAGAGGAAGCGGAGGCGGAGGTGCGCGCGGCGCTTACGGACGCGGTTTGCGCCGAAGCGGAGCGCATCCTGCGCAACTGCAATCGCATCGGCGCGCTCGATTTCCTCATGGCCAAGGCGGCCCACGCGCTGCGGCATGCCTGTGTCCGGCCCGTGATTGTCCGGGACTGCGTGCTGCGCGTGGAGGAGGGCCGGCATCTGCCGACGGAGCGCGCGCTGCGCGAGAAGGGCCGCGTTTATCGCCCGGTCGGCATCGATCTGTCGCAGGGGGTTTCCTGCGTTACGGGCGCGAACATGGGCGGCAAGACCGTTTCCGTGAAGCTGGTGGGCCTGGTGGCCGCGATGGCCCGGCACGGGCTCTTCGTACCGTGCAAATCGGCCGTTCTCGGGCTTCCCTCGTCGATAAGCATCCTCATAGGCGACAATCAGGACCTGCGCAAGGGGCTTTCCAGCTTCGGGAGCGAAATGGAGGGCCTGAACGCCATACTCGCGGCAAGCGAGGCGCGGGCTCTGATACTCATAGACGAGATCGCCGGCGCCACGAACCCGGACGAGGGGCGCGCGCTGACGGGCGCCCTGATCGCGCACTTGTCGCGCAAGCCCTGCATCACGCTGATGACCACGCATTTCGACCGCGTTGCGGGCGGTGCGGCCGTCGCGAATTACCGCGTGCGTGGGCTCTCGGGCGCGGCGCTTGCGGAGTTGGCGACGGCGCTGCGGGACGCGGCGCCGGGGGAGCGGCTTGAGGCAATCGGCGCGCTGATGGATTATCGGCTCGAAAGGGTGTCCGGTGAGAGCGACACGCCCAAGGACGCGATCAGAATCGCCGAGATACTGGGCGTAAACGAGGAAATCATAGCCTTGGCAAGGGATTTTATGGACGTGCGGTAAGCGCCGGAAGGGGGATTGATTGAAATGAGCAAGCTGAATTTGGATCCGAAGGTGGTGGACGGTGCGAGAAGCCGCGCCGCGCGGATCGCGGAGAGCGTGCAGAAGTTTATCGACAGGCACACGACCGTGAGCACCGAGCGCACGGTGGCGCGGCTGCTCGGCGTCGATGGCGTGGACGCTCTCGAATCGCCGCTGCCGAACGTATTCGTGGATCGGATCAAGGACGCGGGCCTGCTGGACAGGGGCGCCGCCTATTGGATAGGAAACGCCGTGCGCGCGACGGGACTTTCGCCGCAGCGGATCGCGGCGGAGGCGGCGCAGGGGACGCTGGACCCGCTCAAGCTGCCGACGACGTCCGTCCGCGCCGCCGCGGACGCGTTGCAGCCGATTGTGCGGGAAACGCTGGCGCGCATAAAGGCGCAGCGCGAAGCGCGCGAGGAACTGCTGCGCACGCTCGGCGAGGGCAGGCGGCCCTATCTCTACGTCATCGTCGCCACGGGCAACATCTATGAGGATGTCGTGCAGGCGCAGGCGGCGGCCAGGCAGGGCGCGGATATCATCGCGGTCATAAGGACGACGGCGCAGAGCCTGCTCGACTACGTGCCTTACGGGCCGACGACGGAGGGCTTCGGCGGCACCTACGCGACGCAGGAGAATTTTCGCATCATGCGCGACGCGCTGGACACGGTCGGCCGGGAGGTCGGCAGATACATCAGGCTCTGCAACTATTCCTCCGGCATGTGCATGCCGGAGATCGCGGCGATGGGGGCACTGGAGCGTCTGGACGTGCTGCTGAACGACGCGCTCTACGGCATATTGTTCCGCGACATCAACATGCAGAGGACGCTGGTGGATCAGTTCTTCTCCAGGGTGATCATCGCTTACAGCGGCATCATCTTCAATTCGGGCGAGGACAACTACCTGACGACCGCGGACGCCTTCGAGGAAGCGCACACGGTCCTGGCCTCGCAGTTCATAAACGAGCAATTTGCCGTGTTGGCGGGCATTCCCGAAGCGCAGATGGGCCTCGGGCACGCCTTCGAGATGGACCCCGGCATCGAGGACGGTTTTCTCTACGAGCTGGCGCAGGCGATCATGGCGAAGGAGATCTTCCCGAACGCTTCGCTGAAGTACATGCCGCCCACGAAATTCATGACGGGAAACATCTTCAAGGGGCATATACAGGACGCGCTCTTCAACCTGATCGCCGTGTGGTCGGGGCAGTCGCTGCAACTCCTCGGCATGCCGACCGAGGCCATCCACACGCCGCATCTGCAGGATCGCTTCCTGTCGATAGAGAACGCGTCGTACATCTTCAACAACGCGCGGCATCTCGGGGACGAGATCGAATTCAAGAAGGACGGCGTGATCCAAAAGCGGGCCCGGCTCGTGCTGTCGGAGGCCGACGCGCTGCTGCGGCAGATAGAGGAGGATGGGCTGTTTTCAACCATCGAGCAGGGCAAGTTCGGCGGGGTGAAGCGTTCGAGAGAGGGCGGCAAGGGGCTTGCGGGCGTCGTCGTGAAGCACGGCGAATACTTCAATCCCTTTATCGAGCCGATGATGCGGGGGGTGAAATAAGATGTCGGGGAATATCGCGACGGGAAAGGTGGATCTTACGCGGGTAAAGCCTTACGGCGACACGATGAACGACGGGATGACGGAGCTCACCTTCACCCTGCCCATCCCCTACGGCCCGGAGGCGGACGAGGCCGCGCGGCAGCTCTGCAAGAAGATGGGCTTCGACGAGGCGAAGGTGGCTTTCTCAAAGGACCTGGGGCAGGGCTTCACCTTCTTCGTCCTGTACGGCAAGTGCCTGCACACGGTGGACTTCACGAGCATAAAGGTCGCGAAGGCGGAGGTCGAGGTCATGAGCCGGGAGGGCTGTCAGGAGTATATAGCCGAGAACATCAAGCGAACGGTCGTGATCGTCGGCGCCACGACGGGGACCGACGCCCATACGGTCGGCATCGACGCCATCATGAACATGAAGGGCTTTCACGGGCATTACGGCCTGGAGCGCTACAAGGGCATAGAGGCGATCAACATGGGCTCGCAGGTGCCGAACGAGGCCCTGATCGCCAAGGCGATAGAGCTGAACGCGGACGCCGTCATCGTGTCGCAGGTCGTCACGCAGAAGGACGTGCACGTGAGCAATCTGACCAATCTGGCGGAGCTTACGGAGGCCGAGGGCATACGCGACCGGATCGTGCTGTGCTGCGGCGGGCCGTGGATCTCCTACGAGCTGGCGCAGGAACTGGGCTTCGACGCGGGCTTCGGCCCGCATACCTACGCGGAGGACGTGGCGTCGTTCATCCTCACGGAGCTGGTGAAACGGAAGCTCGTGTAATGTAAAAAGAAAGCGCGCCTTCGGGAATGGCGGAAAGCGCGCGCCATGAACACAGGGGGAACACAGGGGAACACAGGGGGACGGTTCTTTTGTGCATTCGGGCGGTGTTTCGAGAAACCGTGTGCAATCGGATTTTTCCTCGAAGATGGAACACAAAAGAACCGTCCCCATCGTGTCTGTCCCGCCCCCATTGCGACACAAAAGAACCGTCCCCTTTGTGTCCACCCCCGTTGTGTCGCAGTAGCACCGCCCTCATTGCGACACAAAAGAACCGTCCCCGTTGTGTCCGTTGTGTCGCCCTCGGCCGGTCGGCCCCGGGGCCGGCGCGCGCAACCCCCTTTCGCGCGCGCATCCTTCATCGCGCAAATTTCTTTTGATAAATGCCTCCGAATTTGGTAGAATGGTTGCAGAGAGCATGGTATCGTTTGGGGTGGCGTGGGCGCGGGCATTGCCGCCACGACATTTGGGAAGGAGTGAGATAGGATGAACGACGCCGCCCAATCCCCTGCCTTTAGGCATGGGGACCACCGTTTCATACAGCCGGCGTGGGCTTGCAATCCCCCGCCGGCTATGTTCTGCGGGGAGGCGGGCGAAGCCCTTAACCCCGCAGAACATCCGTTCAACGATTTGGGTGCGCTCCGCGCTTCAAAATTGCCTGTTTTACGCGGCTTTAGCCGCAGTGTAAAACAGGACAGCGAAGTGAGCCTCGGGCGAACGGAGGAAAGAGGCGAAGTCGAATGTTGGACGGGGCCAAATTTGAAACGCACGGCCGCACTTATGGCGGTTCTGCTGCTGCTGTTATCCGGTTTTGCGGCTTGCGCAAAGCCGGAGAAAGGGCTCAGCGCTGCGGAGCTGCTCAGCCTCAGCGAGAGCCGGCTGCTTGAAAAGGACTACGAACAGGCGATTTTTTATTTCACGTGGCTTATCGATCTCGCGCCCGAGAACGCGCGCGGCTATACCGGTT
>JAITLA010000039.1 GCA_031278145.1 Eubacteriales Family XIII. Incertae Sedis bacterium | reverse complement strand
AAGCGATTGTTACAACACGGGCGCGGTGAGCGCTTCTTCTTCTTATTCTTCTTCTTATTCTTCTTATTCTTCTGCGTATGCGGGCGGGATTGTCGGTTCCGCCGGTTACGGTTCCGCCGGTTACGGTTCCGCTTACGGTTCCGTTTCCGTAAGCGATTGTTACAACACGGGCGCGGTGAGCGCTTCTTCTTCTTATTCTTCTTCTTATTCTTCTTATTCTTCTGCGTATGCGGGCGGGATCCTCGGTTCCACCGGTTCCGGTTCCAGTTCCGATTACGGTTCCTATTCTGTTTCCATAAGCGACTGCTACAACACGGGCGATATTTCCGCCGCTTCGGATTTTTATAATTCTTCTGCGGGCGGGATCTTCGGTTACAGTTCCGATTACGGTTCCTATTCTGTTTCCATAAGCGGCTGCTATAACACGGGCGATATTTCCGCTTCTTTTGCGGGCGGGATCCTCGGTTCCGGTCCCGGTTCCATTTCCATAAGCGACTGCTATAACACGGGCGGTATTTCCGCCGATCCTGATGCGGGCGGGATCCTCGGTTACGGTTACGGTTCCGATTCTGTTTCCATAAGCGGCTGCTATAACACGGGCGATATTTCCGCCGCTTTGGATTCTTATAATTCTTATGCGGGCGGGATCCTCGGTTACGGTTACGGTTCCGATTCAGTTTCCATAAGCGACTGCTACAATGTTGGAGACATTACCGCTTTCGGACACGGCGCTTACGCGGGTGGCATCTCCGGGAAATTGTATGGCAGGGAGATAAACAACTGCTACAGCGCCGGTGAAATCTACGCCGAAACAGATTCGGAATCCATCGATTATCCCGCTTACGCGGGCGGCATAATTGGTTATGGAGACGATAGAATTTCGGGAGACAGAATCACAATCGACAACTGCGTCGTTCTCTGCCCGGACATCACGGCGGTACGGCCGGAAGGCTACTGGGGCGACATAAACGCTTCCGCGTCTTATGCCGGCGTCGGTTATCTGGAAGGAAAGAACCTGATTGCACGCAGCGATCTCGCACGCGTCACAACGGACGATATCATCCCGCTGAAACTCGAACCGGACGCGACGCCCAATCCGTTCTACGAGCGGTCCACCTATGAGAACATCGGCTGGGATTTCGACGGGGTGTGGAAGATGGCCCCGCAGGGCGGGCTGCCCATTCCGGCTTGGCAAGACGACGAGCAGGGACCGCTGCTTGTCGGCGCCGGGCTCAGGATCAAGTCCGTGCTGCATCCGATCAGCGCGTTCTTGGGCGAGCGTACAATAAGCGCAAGCACCTACACCACAACCGGATCGCAACCGATAGAAGTAAAGATCAGCGCCGGCGCGAAGTGGGCGCTGTACAGCGACGCCGACTGCACGGACGAAATCGCGGACAAGACGATGCGCTTTGAAGTGGGCGTCGTCAAGACCTACACGGCGTATATTCGGCTGACCGCGCCGGACAAAGAATCTGTTGTTTACCGCGTGGTGATAACAAGCGAAGAACCGCCCCCGCCGATTTCTTACAAAATCCTATATCATTCGGGAGGACGGAAGGAAATCGATCTCGCTTCCGTTTACTATGACGGAATGTTCGATGCCTTCGGCGCGACGGATTACAATCCAAGAGCCTCTATTGTTTCGGCCGCTCTGTCCGCTGCCGCTTACAACTGCGAAGAGAGCGGACGCTCCCCGGGGTATTACATCACAGAATCTCTGTACAATCTTGGGTTTCCTCGCAGCAACATAAAAACGCATGAATATTTTACCGATATTTCCGATCCCGCTTATGGGAAGGATAACGTCGCTTACACCTTCGCGCGCAAGCAGATAGACGGCAAAACACTCGTCGCTGTCGTCATTCGGGGAACGAACGGCAGTTTTCCGAACGGACCCGATTGGGCAAGTAATTTCAAGGTAAACACGGACGGGCTGTTCACCGGCAAGCATTTGGGTTTTAACACGGCCATGGAGAAGGTTTACACGGAATTGAGAAATTATCTCGGCGGATTGCCGAAAGACGGGAAAACGGTATATTGGATTACGGGCCATAGCCGCGGCGCGGCCGTCGCGAACCTGCTTTCCGTCAAACTGTCGGATCAGGGCGTTTCAAAGTACAATGTCTACAATTATAATTTCGCCGTGCCGGACGTTGAAGTGGCTTTTCCAAGCGTCTTTAACGCTTTTGGCGCCCACGACAATATATTTAATATTTGCAATAGGAACGATCTTGTTTCCCTGATTCCGGGCTGCATTGTCTCAGTCGCCACTTTGCCGGGTACCGGCTGGGGTAAATTTGGAAGAACATATTGGTTTTCCTCCGGGAGCGGCGCGTTTAACCATGAACCGACGATATATCTTAATCATGTATTGAATAATTCGTCGCCCGGCTCGATTAATGGGCCCGGCGATGTGGCTTACGATGCAGCCGTACAGTTTTTGGGGACGTTTATGACAATCTTGTGCCCCGTTGACGTCGAAGTGATTGACAAGAACGGAGAGATCATCGCCGCAATTATTGATAGTGAAGTTGCCTATTTCACATCGAATTTGGAAAATTGCGTTTTGTTTGCGCTGAATGATGAAAAGCATATTTTCTTGCGCGGTGAGGACGATTATACGCTCAAGTTGTCTGCAGTCGGCGAAGGCAAAATGGAGTATTCGGTTTCAAGGGGCAATCTGCTGTCGGGAGAAATGTTTGATAGTAAGAATTTTTCCGATGTTGATTTGTTTGCCGGAAAGAAAATGACAAGCAAAGTCAACGGCACAATCAGTACGTCCGACGTGCGGCTTCTGGTATTGGATGCGCAGGATAATGAAACGAAGGAAGTCGGGCCGGACGGCACGGAAACCGATATCGGAACGGTTCCCGCAAATCCGGATCCGGACAGCGACGACAATCAGCAAAGTAATAATCAACAAAACGACGGAGGAAATAAATCAAGCGGTCAATCGGGCGCCGGTATTACACCCTCCGTCGCGGCGGATGAAAACTCCGACGCCGCGCAAAACAGCGCAAAATCCGATGAAACTATTGTCGCGTCAATTCCGTTTGCGGATGTTTCGGAAAGCGATTGGTTCTACGACAGCGTTGCCTATGTTTATACGAAGAGCCTGTTCACCGGCACAAGCGCGACGACCTTCAGCCCGAACGCGCCGATGACGCGCGCCATGCTTGTGACGGTGCTGCACAGGCTCGCGGGCGAACCGGCGGCCACGGGCGACACAACCTTCGGTGACGTTCCGGCGGGCCGGTGGTTCACGGAAGCCGTGGCTTGGGCGAGCGAAAGCGGCATCGTCGCCGGCTACGGCGCAAGCGTATTCGGGACAAACGACGCCGTGACGCGTGAGCAGATCGCGGTCCTGCTCTGCCGCTACGCCGAGAAGGCGGGCCATGACGTTTCGGCGGCGGCCGACATATCGGCTTATACCGACGCGGGTGCCGTATCCGAATGGGCGCGCGACGCCGTTTCCCGGGCCAACGCGGCCGGTCTGCTCACGGGCCGCGGCGCGAACACGCTCGCGCCCGCGGACAACGCCACGCGCGCCGAGGTCGCCGCCATCCTGCACAGGTTCGTCGAAAAAACCGGCAATTAGAAGCGGAAGCAAAACGCCACGCAATGCGTTTCAATGCCGGAAAACAGGGCCGCCCCGCACGGGACGACCCTGTTCGCCTGTTTTTGCCCTCCGCGCGGACGGTTGGCGGAAGCGGCCGCGCGGGGAACACCCGAGTATACGAAGAGGAATGCCAAGCCCAAGGCCGGCTGCCTCTACCGCAACGCCCGGTTTCTCCGCGGCAAATCGCTCGCAATGCATCTTTTGAAACGCGCGCCTTTATGCTATAATAATCTCGACGGTTATTATACTGTTTCGGCGCGCGGACGTCGGGCCATGCGGCGGACGGTGCACGGAGATGCCGCCCGGGTGGGCGGCGGGGGAAAAGGGAGGGAGAACGAGATGGAGAAATTGATTGTTACCGCCGCGATCTGCGGCGCCGAGGTCACAAAGGAGCACAACCCGGCCGTGCCCTACACGGTCGCGGAGATCGTGCGCGAGGCGAAGTCCGCACGCGACGCGGGGGCTTCGGTCATTCACCTGCACGTCAGGGAGGATGACGGAAGGCCGACGCAGAGCAAGGAGCGCTTTCAGCTGTGCACGGACGCGATACGCAAGGCATGCGGGGATGTCATCATACAGCCTTCCACGGGCGGCGCGGTGGGCATGAGCGACACGGAACGCCTACAGTCCACCGAGATCACGCCCACACCGGAGTTCGCCACGCTGGACTGCGGCACGCTGAACTTCGGCGGCGACGAGATCTTTGTCAACTCCGACAACACCATCTTCAACTTCGCGCGCACCATGAAGGAGCGCGGCATCAAGCCGGAGCTGGAGGTGTTCGACAAGGGCATGATCGACATCGCGATGAAGGCGGACGGGAAGGGCCTGCTCGTCCGGCCGCTGCACTTCGACTTCGTGCTGGGCGTGCAGATGACGGCGACCGTGCGGGACCTCTCCTTCATGGTCGGCAGCATTCCGCAGGGCTCGACCTGGACCGTGGCGGGCATAGGCCGGCACGCCTTCGAGATGGCGGCCGCAGGCATCATCATGGGCGGGCACGTGCGCGTCGGCTTCGAGGACAACCTGTATCTGGAAAAAGGCCTGCTTGCGCAGAGCAACGGCGCGCTTGTTGAGAAGGTCGTGCGGCTCGCGAAGCTCTTGGGCCGGGAGATAGCGTCCCCCGCTGAGGCGAGGGGAATTTTGAGGCTGTAGATGAACGCAAAACCGGATTTTGGCGTTGAACGGGTGCTTGAACCGCCGCAGTCCGTGCCCGCGGCCGCATGGAGGATCGACAACAGCGTCGCCATCCGCGCCTCCGAGCTGCGCGTGCGCGTCCGCGCGATCAGGCCGGAGGACGCCGGCTTCAAGCAGCTGTGCTCCGAATGCGCCTACGACGAGATCAAAATCAAGGAACGGATCTTCGACATCGTCAAGAAGCGCGGAAAGCTGCACAACCCCGCGACGGGCAGCGGCGGCATATTCTACGGCGTCGTGGATGCGGTGGGCGCGGACTATGAGAAGCGCGCGCTGTTCAAGCCCGGCGACGAGGTGATCTGCCTCACCTCGCTGGCGGCCGTTCCGCTGCGCCTCGACCGGATCGATTCCATAGACTTCGGCTACGGACAGCTCGCCTGCGACGGTAGCGCCATACTCTCCAACGCGAATCCCCTCATGCACCGGCCCGCCGATCTGGCGACGCCCTGCACCATGGCCGCGATAGAGGAGGCCGGCTCGCTGCACAGCGTATTTCGGATGGCTGCGGCGCCCGATATGCGGCGCTTCCTGATCCTGTCCGGCGATCTGTTGTCCGCCTTCCTCTACGCGGCGGTGATCCGCAGGGCGACGCGCGGCGGCTACATCGTCGTGGCTCTGGACAAGAGCAGCGTGGAGCGGCTTCCCGCGCACGACATCGAGCGCGTGCTCGGCGCCTATGCGGATGCCGTGCACATCCTCGACATTCTGGCGCCGTTGAAGAGCTTTGACGAGATATACGAAACGGAAAAGGAGCTGTTCGACTTCAGCATCAACTGCGCCGATCTCATGGGGACCGAAACGGTGAGCGTGCTCCTGACCAAGCAGCGCGGAACCGTAAGCTTCACGAGCTTTATCAACAACCAAAGGCTGGCCCTGCTCTTCTCGGAATCCATCGGCAGGGAGCTGAACATCTCCGCGCTCGACGCCTATACGGAGGATTATCGCCAATTCACCGTCGATCTGCTGCGCGCCGCGAAGGACGAGCTCGCGCAGATACACGACATCTACGAGAAACGCGCCGCCGCGGACAGGACCGAGAGAACGGCGGCGCCTGCGGCGCAGTACCGCGACGCGGAGCGCGTGGGCGACCTCGTGTTCGCGAGCGAACGGATGAAACGGCTGACGGACGAGGTTCTGAACATCGCGAAATACGACTGCAACGTGCTGATCTTGGGAGAAACGGGTGTCGGCAAGGAGAAGATCCTGGGCCTGCTTTACAAGAACAGCGAGCGCAAGCTCAACCCCTGCGTAAGGATAAACTGCGCGGCGATCCCGGAAAATCTGGCGGAATCGGAGTTCTTCGGATACGAAGCCGGCGCCTTCACGGGCTCGTCGCCCGGCGGCAAGCGCGGCTACTTTGAGCTGGCGAACAACGGCATACTGTTTCTGGACGAGGTGGGCCTGCTGCCCGCGGGCATACAGGTGAAGCTGCTGCGCGTGCTGCAGGAAAACCAATTCTTCCGAATCGGCGGGCAGAAGCAGATAGAGGTCAACGTGCGCGTGATCTGCGCAAACAACGAGAGCCTGCACGCGCTCGTGGAGAGCGGACGCTTCAGGGAGGACCTGTATTACCGTCTTAATATCTGCGAGATCCGCATACCGCCGCTGCGGGAGCGCCCGGAGGACATCGCCGTGCTCGCGACGCACTTCCTCGCGCGCTACAATGAGGCCTACAGGTTGCAGAAGCGCTTCGCGCCCTCCGGCACGGATGTGATGCTGGCCTACGAATGGCCCGGCAATGTGCGCGAGCTCGAAAACGCGGTGCACAGGCTCGTCATAGGCAGCAAGGGCGACCGCATGGAGGCGGAGGACGTCCGCCGGGCCCTGCACCGGCATCCGAGCGGCGGCGAGGACGCGCAAAACGACCGGGCATCCTGCGCGATGGACGGCGGACTCGCGCAAACCGTGACACAGTACGAGCGCGCGCTCATAGAGGATGCGCTCAAGCGCTGCAAAAGCACGCGCAAGGCGGCCGCGCGGCTCGGCATAAGCCAGTCGCAGCTCATGCGGAAGAAGCGGAAGTACAACATCATCACGGAATGAGCGGCGCCGGCCCGCGCCTTGCGGAACGAGCCGCACGCCCAAGACCGCGCGCGCCCCGCCGGCCCGCGCCTTGCCCTATCGCCGCGCCGCGCGCTCCCGCCCGAAGGCCCGGATCGCGTCGCACACGCGGTCGATGTCCTCAGGGAGCAGGTTCGTGGAGCAGGGAAGATTCAGCACGGTTTTTTCGTAGTGCGCGGCCTGCCGGATCTTGTGGCGGCGCGCTTTTTTGTACGGCCTTTGCCGGTGGCAGAGGCGCCAGACCGGGCGGCAGCGGATGCCGCGCGCGTCCAGTGCGGACAGGAGCGCGTCGCGGGACGCGCCAAAAGCCGCCTCGTCCACCTCGAGGGCGTAAAACCAGCAGTTGGCGCGCACGCCCGCGCGCGGGGGCGGCAGGCGCAGCCCCTCCACGTCCGCGAGGCGCTCCGCGTATCGCGCGCGGTTGGCCGTCTTGATTGCGATAAAGCGTTCCAACTCCTTGATCTGGCTCACGCCCAAGGCGGCCTGTAGATTCAGCATGCGGTAATTGTAACCGACCTCGTTGTGGATGAAGCGAAACCCGTCGTCCTTCGCGGTCGTGGTCAGGTAGCGGGCTCGCGCGAGGCGCGCAGCGGCGCCGCGTCCGACGGCGAGGATCATGCCGCCGCCGCCCGTCGTGATGATCTTGTTGGCGTTGAAGGAGTACACGCCCATATCGCCGATGGCGCCCGCGCAGCGGCCCTTGTAGCGCCCGGCGGTGTAACGGCTGCCCAGGGCCTCGGTCGCGTCCTCGAGGACCCGCAGCCCGTATGCGCGCGCGACGCGCATGATGCCTTCCATATCGGCCGGATTCCCGAACACGTGCACGACCACGACGGCGGCGATGCGCCGCCCCGTGACCTTGTCGAACAGGCCGCGCGCATCGCGGCGGCATTCGTTTTCGCAGAAATCCGCAAGCTTGTCCGCGTCCATGCAGAAGTGCGCGTCGCAGTCCATGAAGATCGGTTCGGCGCCCAGATAGCGCACGGGGTTCACTGCGGCGACGAAGGTCAGCGTCGGCGCCAGAACGGCGTCGCCGGGTCCCACGCCGAGGATGCGCAGCGCGGTGTGAAGCCCCGCCGTGCCGCTCTGACAGGCGACGGCCGCGGGCACGCCCGCGCAGTCCGCCACGGCCGCCTCGAATTCGGAGATGAAGCGGCCCCCGGTGGATACCCAGCCCGTTTCCACGCATTCGCGCAGGTTTTCGACGATCTCCGGGTTCAGGTTCGGCGTGCTCAGCGGAATCTCTTTCATCAGCCCTTGAATTCCTCCATCGTGGCCTCGCCCTCCTGCGAGATGCCCTCGCGCGACAGGACGATCTTGAGGGTCTTCGCGCATATGCGCAGATCGAAGCAAGCGGACAGCCGCGTGACGTACTCGACGTCGAAGCGGAATTTCTCCTCCCAAGAGATGGCGTTGCGGCCGTTGACCTGCGCCCAACCCGTCAGGCCCGGCCTGACCTCGTGCCGTCTCGCCTGCTCCGGCGAATAGAGCGGCAGATAGCGGACGAGGAGGGGCCTTGGGCCGATGAAGCTCATATCGCCCTTCAGGATGTTCCACAGCTCCGGCAGCTCGTCGAGCGAGTTGCGCCTGAGCATCCGGCCGAAGGGCGTCAGGCGATCCGCGTCCGGCAGCGGCGCGCCGTCCGCGTCCCTCTCGTCCGTCATGCTGCGAAACTTGTACAGCGTGAATATGCGCGCGTCCTTGCCGGGCCGCTCCTGGCGGAAGATCGCCGGTTTGCCGATCCGCCGCCGCACGAGCACCCACAGCGCGAGAAACAGCGGAGAGAGCAACAGCAGCGCGACGAAGGACAGAAGGAGATCGAGCAAGCGCTTGACGCAGCCCCCGTAAATCATTTTTCCGCCCGCGCCCGCGGCGGCGACAGCAGGAGGTTGATCGCTATGCCGACGCCGAGAAGCCCGTAGAACAGCGGCATGACCGATACGGAGCTGTCGTCCACGAAGGCCGACGCGAGGAAGCCGAGCACGCCGAAGAATATACCCGCGCCCGCGACCGGAAGGAAACCGTCGTACTGTGTCCGCAGGTAGATCCGGAAGCTTTGGACGAGGTAGAACAGGAAGAGCGCCAGCAGGGCCAGCACCGAGATCAGCCCCGTGCCGACCGCGGCGCCGAGATACAGATTGTGCGGCTTGTCCACGATCATGTTGATGTTCCAGCCCGCGTTGTGCTTGCCCACGTAGTCGTCGTGGGGGAAATAGATGCAGTAGGTGTCCGCGCCGTATCCGAGGAGCAGGGTGTCGCGCAGCATCGGGAGGGTCCGCGACCAGATATAGCCGCGACCGCTGCCGAAGCTCGGGTTGTCGGACCAGCCGACGTGCGGAACCTTCCGCAGCTTTATGCGCTTGCCGATCTCATTGTGGTAAAACGTACCCTCGTCCGTCAGGGCGAAGGGCCATATCTGCGGATCGCCCGCCACGCCCATCATGCAGTAGAACGTGATCTCGCCGTCGACCTCGCTCTCCGCCGAGGCGGGAAAGAGCGTCAGCGCCGCGAAGCGCGGATCCTCGATGAAGAAGGCGGGATTCATCGCGCCGTCGTCGCCGCCGAAGGGCGCGAGTTCCTCCCTGAGCGCCAGCTCCTTGCCGTCCGCGTCCTTGACGGAGAGGTCGAAGGGATCGTCCTTGTTCGTCGTGACGGTCACCTCGTTGCCGTTCACGCTCACAACGATGTCGGCGCCCTCGTTGATGAAGTAATCGATCACGCCCTTTTCTGCCGGGGGCGCGGACCCGGTGGTCACGGCCGCGCCCTCGGCGGCTTCCCCGGCGCCGGCGGCTTCCTCCGCCTCGGCGGCCCCCGGGTCCGCGTCCGCCGCCCGCGCCGTTTCCGTGAGGTTCAGCGTGCTCTTGATCGCGCCGCTGAGCTCGGGATACCAGCGCTCGTAGGTGGCGCCCGCGACGATGACCGTGATGGCGAGCAGCATCGCGACGGATTTCCACCACAGGAGGATGCGCTTGTTCAGCACGACGATTGCGATCAGCACGACGAAGAACATGCCGAGAAAGCCGCCGGAGGACGCCGATCCGATCAGATTCGTGATAAGCAGCGTGAAGAGGACGCCCCAGACGATCTTCTTCCGCGGGCTCCGCTCGCGGATGAAGATCATGCCGAAGAGCGGAATCAGCAGCGTCAGATAGAAGGATACGTAGTTGATGTTGTACACGGTCTGGTAGATCTCGCCCTGCTTGAACGCGAATTCGAGTATGTGCCGGCCCTCCGCCTCCAGCCGGTCGATCAGGGCCCAGGTAGAAAGATCGCTGTTCTCGATGGGTTCATTCGGCACGATAAGCTTCTGTCCCAAGATGGTGCGGAGAAAATCGCGGTTGAAATATTGGCTGAGGCCGAGCAACGCGAGCAGGCCGCTCGTCACCGCCAGCGGATAGACGATCTGCTTCACGTTGCGCTCGGAATTGACGGAATTGATGATGTAAAAGAGCATGACCATATAGCAGAGCAGGACGTAGGTGCCTTCAAAACGCTCGTTCCAGCCGTGCCACGCGAAGAATTTTTCGGACGATGCGAGGTAGGAAAAGAGCACCGTGAGCGCATACGCGATCATGGGAAAGTAGAGGACGCTCCGCTTCACGGCCAAGGACTGCGTGCAGAAGCGGAAGAGCAGCGCCAGCAGCGCCAGCGCCGTGCAGATCAGGATCAGCACCACCTTGGAATGGCTGAAGAACTCTATTTGCTCCGTTCCGCCGACACTCCAGAAGAAGCGCGACATATCCCTTTCGTAATAATAATAGCGCACCAGCGTGATCACGACCGCCGTGAACAGCATGGCGGGGAGGATCCGGAGAAGGCCGGTGCTCTCGCCTTCTTCGCCGGCGTGGCGCATGGCCCATATATGGCTCGGATCCATCCGCGTGGCTCTCGTGGGTTTTTTCATTTGGGCATGTACTCCTTCAATCGAATTTTATGTAACCATTATAGTGTTACTATTCAAACCCCGCGCAAATTCCGCCCATCTCGGAACCTGCCGGCCTATTTGGCTTCCTCACGTAGCTTCGAGTACGCTGCGGGAGCCAAATAGGCCGGCAGAACCCGATCTGAACGAAATTATCGTAGGGTTTGAATAGTTTTGATTGAACCTCTGAACAGTAACATTATAGTGTATATGCGCGCGAGTTTCAAGAATTTTGCGTGTTGAATGTCCAAAGAAAATATGCTACAATAAGTAGGTATGTCACCGTACCGCTTTGGAAAGGAGTAAACGGGCCTTTGAACAGAACGGCGAAGAATTTTGGTATTTACATAGCGATTTTCGCGGTGGTTCTCGCGGTCGCGTGGTTCTATGTGGGAAATACGCAGGAAAAGGCGCCGACCGAGATCGTGCTTTCGGAATTGGTCGATAAGCTTATCGACGAGCAGGTGGCGGAGATCAAGGTGGTCGGTTACGACATATCGGGCAAGCTCGTTTCGGGTGAGGAATTCATATGCTATTCCCCGAGCCTCAACGAGATCGTCATACTGGAAACGGAATATATATTTCCGCAGGTGCAGAAGGGCACGATTTCAAAATTCGCGGGCGAAAAGCTCAGAGAACCGCACTGGCTTCTCAACCTGCTGCCCACGCTTCTGATGATGGGCGTGCTGATCTTCTTCCTGTTCGTGTTCATGAACCAAGGCGCCGGTGGCGGCGGCAAGGTCATGTCCTTCGGCAAGAGCCGCGCGCGGCTGCACAAGGAGGGCGACCTGCGCAAGGTGACCTTCGAGGACGTGGCGGGGCTCGACGAGGAGAAGGAAGAGCTGACCGAGGTCGTGGACTTCCTGAAAAACCCCAAGAAATACAACGAGCTGGGCGCGCGCATACCCAAGGGCATCCTGCTCGTCGGTCCGCCGGGGACGGGAAAGACCTACATCTCCAAGGCGGCCGCAGGCGAGGCCGGCGTACCCTTTTTCAGCATCAGCGGCTCCGATTTCGTGGAGATGTTCGTCGGCGTCGGCGCGTCGCGCGTGCGGGATCTGTTTGAGCAGGCGAAGAAAAACAGCCCCTGCATCATCTTCATAGACGAGATAGACGCCGTGGGCCGCAAGCGGGGCGCGGGCCTCGGCGGCGGGCACGACGAGCGGGAGCAGACGCTGAACCAGCTGCTCGTCGAGATGGACGGCTTCGGGGAGAATTCGGGCATCATCATCCTCGCGGCCACAAACAGGCCGGACATCCTGGACCCGGCCCTGCTCCGCCCCGGTCGCTTCGACCGGCAGGTCGTGATAGGCATCCCCGACATCAAGGGCAGGGAGGCCATATTCCGCGTGCACTCGAAGAACAAGCCGCTCGACAACGAGGTGGACCCCAGGGTCCTCGCGCGAAGGACGCCCGGCTTCACGCCGGCCGACATAGAGAACATGCTGAACGAGGCGGCGCTCCTGACCGCGCGCAGGAACGGGCGCAAGATACGCATGGGCGAGATAGAGGAAGCCGTGACGAAGGTGATCGCGGGGCCGGAGAAGAAGAGCCGCGTGATCAGCGAGGAAGAGCGCAGGCTCACCGCCTTCCACGAGGCCGGGCACGCGATTGTCGCGCGGGCGCTGCCAAACACCGATCCGGTCCACCAGATCACGATCATCCCGCGCGGCAGGGCCGGCGGCTTCACGATGATCCTGCCCAAAGAGGACAAATACTACACGACAAAGACCAGGATGCTGGAGAACATCGTGCACCTGCTCGGCGGCCGCGCGGCGGAGAAGCTGACGCTGAACGACATCAGCACGGGCGCCAGCAACGACATCGCGCGCGCCACCGAGATCGCGCGGGACATGGTGACGAAGTACGGCTTCAGCGACCGGATCGGACCCGTGAATTACAGCTCCGCCGACGAGGTCTTCCTCGGCAAGGACTTCTCGACGCGGAAGAACTATTCCGAGGAGATGGCCTCGGAGATCGACGAAGAGGTCCGGGTCCTGATCGAGGAAGCCTACGCGGCGGCGGAGAACATCCTCAAGGAGCGCTCCGCGGAGCTTCACACCATCGCGAACGCGCTGCTCGAGGCGGAAACCCTGGATGGCGAGCAGTTTGAAGATCTCTTCACGGGCAAGCTGACGCCGGAGCAACTGCTCGAAAGGATAGAGCACGAGGAGAAGCACCTCAAGGAAAGGAACGCGAAGGAGGCGGCGGAAACGGAGCTGCTCCTTTCGCTGCCACGGGACGACGAGGGAGAGGACGAGGCGGACGAGGCGGACGAAGCGGACGACGAGGACGAAGCGGAGGACGAGGACGAAGCGGGGGAAACGGAAGGAAAGAAGGGACGGGAATACAAGGAGTACAACGCGGCGGGCGAGCTCAGGAGATCGTTTCGCATGAAGCCGCGCAAGCTTGCGGGCGGCGCGTCCGCAAAGCCCTCCCCCAAGAAGGATGAAGCGAATTCGGGCGGCGAGGGCGACGCCGGGTGATGCCCGCGCGTCGCCCTCGCAAACGCACAACAAGGGAAGGATGCAGGAAATGAGCAAATCGGAAGAGCTTCGCGAAAAGAAAGCGGAGATAGCGCTCGGCGGCGGCGAAAAGCGCATAGAGGCGCAGCACGCGCAAAACAAGCTGACCGCGCGGGAACGGCTGGATATCCTGTTCGACGCGGGCAGCTTCGTCGAGATCGACGTCTTTGTTTCGCACAGGTGCCACAACTTCGACATGGCGGACAAACGCGCGACCGGCGACGGCGTTGTCACGGGCCACGGGACCGTGGACGGCAGGCTCGTGTACGCCTACGCGCAGGATTTCACGGTGCTCGGCGGTTCCCTCGGCGAGTCCCACGCGGAAAAGATCGTCAAGGTGCAGAATATGGCGCGCAAGATGGGCGCGCCCATCGTCGGCCTGAACGATTCCGGCGGCGCGCGCATCCAGGAGGGCGTCAACGCGCTGTCGGGCTACGGCAAGATATTCTACAACAACACGATATCCTCCGGCGTGATCCCGCAGATATCCGTGATCATGGGCCCCTGCGCGGGCGGCGCGGTCTATTCGCCGGCCATAACGGACTTCGTGTTCATGGTGGCGGGAACGGGGCGGATGTTCATCACGGGGCCGCAGGTGATCAAGACCGTTACGAATGAGGACATCACGGCCGAGGAACTGGGCGGCGCCGTGACGCACAACGCGACCAGCGGGGTCGCGCACTTCATGGGCGCGAACGACAGGGAAACCCTGCTCGCCGTGCGCGAGCTCCTGACCTATCTGCCCTCGAACAACCGCGAAACCGCGCCCGTCCGCGCGACCTGCGACGATCCGAACAGGCCGATCCCGGAGCTCGGCGACATCGTTCCCGAGAATCCGAACAGGGCCTACGACATGTACAAAATCATCACGAAGCTCGCGGACGACGGCAAGCTGTACGATGTGGCGCCGCAGTACGCGAAGAACATCATCACCTGCTTCATCAGGCTGAACGGCGCGACGGTCGGTGTGGTGGCCAACCAGCCGAAATTCGCGGCGGGCTGCCTCGACATCAACGCCTCCGACAAGGCGGCGCGCTTCGTCAGACGCTGCGACGCGTTCAACATCCCCCTGCTGACGCTGTCGGACGTTCCGGGCTTCCTGCCCGGCGTGCGGCAGGAAACGGGCGGCATCATACGGCACGGCGCCAAGCTGCTGTACGCCTACTGCGAAGCCACGGTCCCCAAGGTCACGGTCATCCTGCGCAAGGCCTACGGGGGCGCCTACATCGCGATGTGCAGCAAAGAGCTCGGCGCGGACACGGTGCTGGCTTGGCCGTCGGCGCAGATCGCGGTCATGGGCGCCGAGGGCGCGGCCAATATCGTGTTCAAGGACGAAATCAAGGCGGCGGCGGATCCCGCCGAGAAGCGCCGGGAAAAGATCGCGGAATACGAAGCGCGGTTTGGCAATCCCTACCGCGCCGCCGAGATGGGCTACGTGGAGGACGTCATCGATCCCGCGACGACGCGCGCGCGCGTGATCGGCGCCTTCGACATGCTCAAGTCCAAGCGGGAATCCCTGCCTGCGAAGAAGCACGGCAATATCCCGCTGTAGGAGGGTTGCCGTGTTACTCGCATTCGACGTGGGAAACTCCAACATCGTCATGGGCGTTTTTCGGGACGGCGCGCTGATTCAAAACTGGAGAATGGAAACGCACAACAACAAGAGCGCCGACGAGTACGGGATGGTGCTCAACCAGCTCTTTAGCTATGAGGGGCTCGATACGCGCGATGTGGACGATGTGATCATTTCGACGGTCGTGCCCTCCACGCTGTACACCTTGCAGCATTTGACGATCAAGTATTTCAAAAAGAGGCCTCTGATCGTGGGACCCGGCATCAAGACCGGGCTGGTCGTCAAGTACGACAATCCCAAGCAGCTGGGCGCGGACAGGATCGTCAACGCCGTCGCCGGCCTGTCCAAGTACGGGGGGCCGCTGGTCATCGTGGATCTCGGCACCGCCACGACCTTTTGCGCCGTTTCCGAGAAGTGGGAATATCTTGGCGGGAGCATTGCGCCCGGCCTCAAGATATCCTCCGACGCGCTGTTCGAAAAGACGGCCAAGCTGCCGCGCGTGGAGCTCGAAGAGCCCGGGCGCGTGATCTGCCGCAACACGATAGAGAGCATGCAGTCCGGCCTCGTCTACGGACACATGGGCATGGTGGACTATATCGCGCGCAAGATGAAGAGGGAGCTCACGGCCTACGCGGCCTCCGCGCTGCCCGTGCGCGTCGTGGCCACGGGCGGCATCGCGAACATGATAGACAACGGCATTGAAAGCATCGATATCGTGGACAAGCAGCTCACGCTGGAGGGCTTGCAATTCATATACGAAAAGAACAAATATGCCGTTGTCGGAAGAAGAAAGCCGCAATTTGAACAAGAAGAAGCTCTGTAGCGAGGATGCGGCGCGGGACGCCGGGGCTTTGGCGCGCATCGGCGGCTTCGCTCCGGAAAACCCCTTCTTTCTGGCGCCGCTCGCGGGCGTCACGGACAGCTCGTTTCGCGGGCTTTGCCGCGCGCAGGGGGCGGCCTTGGTCTGTTCCGAGATGGTCAGCGGCAAGGGACTTTGGTACGGCGACGGGAAGACGGAGCGATTGCTGCGCGTCCGCGAGGACGAAAAGCCCGTCGCCTTTCAGATCTTCGGAAGGGAGCCCGAGATTCTGGCCTTCGCGGCGCGGGCCCTCGACGGGCGCGAGAATGTGCTGCTCGATATCAACATGGGCTGCCCCGTGCCCAAGATCGTGAAAAACGGGGAGGGCGCGGCGCTGCTGCGCGACCCGGATCTGGCCGTCCGCCTCGTCGAGGCGGCCGTGGCCCGCACACGCAAGCCCGTGACGGTGAAGCTGCGCATCGGCTGGGACGCCGCGCACGTCAACGCGGTGGAGATGGCGCGGACCCTCGAGGCCGCGGGCGCGGCGGCCCTCACCGTTCACGGCAGGACGCGGGAGCAGTTCTACGGTGGCAAGGCCGATTGGCACGCGATACGCCGCGTGAAAGAAGCGGTCGGCATACCCGTCATAGGCAACGGCGACATCCGCAGCGGGGCCGACGCCCTGCGCATGCGCGCGGAAACGGGCTGCGACTTCGTGATGATCGCGCGCGGCGCGCTCGGCAACCCGTGGATCTTCCGGGAGGCCCTCGCGCTCTATCGCGGCGCGCCCGTTCCCGCGCCGCCGGACGTCGGCGCGCGCATCGATATGATCCTGCGGCATCTGGATATGCTGATCGCCGAAAAGGGCGAGCGCACCGCCGTCCTCGAGATGCGCAAGCACGCCGCTTGGTATCTCAAGGGCGTCAGGGCCTCCGCCGGCCTGCGCGGACGCCTGAACGCGACCGCTGCGGCGGCGGACTTCAGGCGCCTGCTCGCGGATTTTCGCGCGTAGGGGCCGGCGGCGGCGCGGCGAGCCGGCTTTTACGCGACGACCTCATAGCCCTGATCCTCGATTGCGAGCTTGATCGCGGCAATCGGGGCCTTGGCCGAATCGTGCGCGACGGTCACGGTCCCCGCGTCCAAATCCACGCGGACCTCGT
>JAITLA010000027.1 GCA_031278145.1 Eubacteriales Family XIII. Incertae Sedis bacterium | reverse complement strand
GTCACGCGGGCCATGCACGTGCTCGAACGAAAAGAGCTCGCGCGGATCGAACGGGACGGCAACAGCCGGCACGTGCGCCTCACGGACACGGGGCGCGCCCTGGCGGAGCGCCTGCGCCGCCGCCGGCCTCCTTGAAGCCCTCGGGCTCCCCAAGGCGGCCGCGCGCGCGGAAGCGCACCTGTGGGAGCACGGCACCGGCGCCGAAACGGCCGCCGCCATGGCCGCGGCCCTGCGGGCGCACGCGCCCGCGGCCGCCCCGGCCGAGTAGCCCCCCGGCGAACGCCCGGGCCGAAGGCCCCGTCCCCGCCCCGGACGCGGCGAGGCTCCGCGCCCGCGCGCCAAAGACCCCGCCGGCCCGAGTGGCCGCCCCGGCTCGTCCGTGGGCCGCAGCCTTATCCGGGCCGCAAAAACCCTTGCGTTTTTTGTCGCGATGCGTTAGAATGGGAAATGGAAAAGGCCGGTCGCTTCGCTAGACGGCTGTCCCCAAACGATTGGAGAAACCGCCGATCTTACGAAAGGCGGTTTCTTTTTATCCACGCAAAGTCCCCTTGCAAGCTTGAAAATTTTGTGATAGAATCAAGAGGCGTTCGACGGAAGGGCGCCTTGCCGCGCTCGCCGCGAATAAAGCCGCATTGGAAACAGGAGGTATGTTTTATGAGAATCGCATTGATGATACTGCTCGCCCTGTCGAGCTTGGTGCTGATAGGCAGCATATTGCTGCAATCGGGCAACAGCGCGGGCCTCTCCGGCGCAATCGGAGGCGGCGCGGAGCAGCTGTTCGGCAAGAAGAAGAGCAAGGGCTACGAAGCCATCCTGAGCCGGATCACCACGGTCGGCGCCGTCGTATTCATCGCGGCGTCCCTGGCGCTGGTGGCGATAGACCGCTGAGCCCCCGCCTCGCGCGGCAAGCGGCCGGCGTCAATGCGGTTTTTTCGATCCGCGCTTCGTCCCCGCGGCGCGCGGCGGCACGACCGCCGGTTTCAAGGCCGCGCCGGCCGTCCCTTCCGCCACGCCGTACAGCGGCAGCGCATCCATGGGATTGTCGTCCGGCGCCTCCGGCATATCGGCGGCGACCTCTTGAAGCCTTCGGGAGAGGGCCTTGTTTCCGAGCTTTCCGAAGAGCCTCGCGAGGTTTTCCGTCGTCTTTTTTGATTTGTAGCCGCAGGCGCGAAGCCGCATGAAACAGTGCAGCGCCATGGCGTCCATGCCCTTTTCCTCGTATATCTTGGCCCCCTGCTCCAGGGCGATCATATGCGCGACGTGATCGACGATCTTGTCGTCGGATTCCATCTCCGCCTCGAAGGCGTCCGGCGTAAGCGAGGCGAACCGCTGCTTGTCGCGTTTTTTGAAGTCGTCGAAGGCCAGCTTCGTCCTGCGCAGGTCGTCCAGATCGACGTATTCATCGTAGATTGCCACCTGCCGGTCGTACAATTCCCTCGCTTCGGCCGCCACCCGCTCGTTGCCGCAGTGCGCGAGGGACTGCAGATGGTTCAGCAGGTTCTGGTCTATCTTGTACGCGTTCAGCATATTCTTCACGCGAAGCAGGGCGTTTTCAAACTCGCCGGTCCGCATCAGCGCGGTCATCAGGATCTCCCTCGACGTGGAATCCCCTTCCTCCATTCCGTAGAAATACTCCGAATGCAGCACCTTTGAAAACAATTCGTTCTCGATGAAGTACTTGCCTTCCACCATGAAGCATATCCCGGGCGCCCGCGAGAACAGATCCAAAAACGCGGAAGCTCTCTCCTGCCCCGCGAGAAAGGCGATGTGCTTGTAATAGCTGTAAAGGACGTTCGGCACGTACAGCGCGGCTTGCGCCACCGGCTCGCCCGCGCCGTAGGCATCCAGGATCGCGCGGCCGCCGTCGGTGAGCTCCGCCTTGTAACGCTCGTAGAGCGACATATCGTCCGAGCAGAATACGGCGAAGAAGATCATATCCGGGATCAGATTCGGATCGCCGCTGTCCTCCTCGATGGACAGCGCGCGCTCGATGGCCTCTTCGAAGTTGCCGTTCAGGATCAGCAGCTGCAGAAAATGCTTCTTCGCCGCGAGGCCGAGCTTGATCTGCCGCATCACGTAGTAGGAGAAGATCACCTGAAAGCCGTCGTGCTGCAAGCCCTCCGCGAGGGCGTGCGCCTTGACGGGTATGCTGTAATCGAAGAGCTTGTTCAGGAACAGGATGATTTCCGATTCCGGCTGGCCCTTTATGCAGGAAAGCAGTATGGAAAAGGTTTTTTCGTCGAACACGTCCGTGTTCTTTATGCGCGCCACGCAGTAATCGAAGGCCTTCGCGAGCCTGCCGCGCTCCCATTCGATGTTGGCGGCCCTGGAGCAGAGGAAGCAGAAGTAGCGGATCGATTCGCTGTTGTGCTTCGGGGATTTCGCGTCAAAGCCCTGCAATAGCTTGTCGATGTCTGCCAAGAACCGGTCGTTCTTCATGTCGAAATTCGCCTGATAGATGAGATCGATGATCTCCGTGCCGCCGTAATCGGGCAGCAGCTTCTTCATCAGGCCCGCGAGGTTTTCCCGGATGTCCCTGCGGCTGACCTCGAATCGATTGACGAAGGCCACGCGAATGCCGAGGAAAAAGTACGTGGACGCGAGCGCGAAATAGGTCAGCATCTCCTTGATGCGCTTGGGCTGCCTGTGCAGGGACAGGAAGCATTCCAGCGCGGCGTCGAAATCGTTCATGAATATGTTTTCGCGCATGAGGTAGAATTCGGTGAGGGGGCGGCACGCGCCCCGCTCCGCAAGCTCCCGTTCAGCGGCCGTTTTCAACATCTCCAGATTCCGCTTGGCCTTTTGCGGCAGGAGCGCGGGCGAATAGCCGGAGTGGTTGACGTTCAGATCCAAGGCGTACCGGGTGTTCAGGTATCTGCCGTCGGTGTGCCGCAGCGATTCGTGAATCGGGTCGAAGTAGGCGATGTCGGGCGCTTTTTTGAAGACGTAGGTGCCGAAGAGCTCATTGATCGCAACGCCCGTGGCCATGTCGATATCCGTCAGCTTCAGCGCGATGGCCTCCGCGCGTGGAAATTTCAATTCCTGCTCGATGCGGTCGCGATGGTGCTTGCCGAAGGGCGGGTCGAACCACATGTCCGCGTCCGGGCATATGACGACATCCCCCGTCGAAAAGGAAATGGCATGGTTCCGCGCGGCCGCGAAGTCGTTGATCCATTCGAAATGCTCCACCCGCGCGCCGAGCGCGGCCGCGACCGCGGCCGTCCGGTCCGAGGAACCCGTGTCCACCACGATCATTTCATCCACAAAATCCTTCACGCTGTTGATGGAACGCGCTATGTTAAACTCTTCGTTCTTTGCAATCCAGCATACGGAGATCTTCATGCTTCCCTCCATGTATCCAAAAAAGACCGTTTGCGCGGCGGGGCTGCGGCGACGGCGGACAAGCCTTTCCGCTCTCGGCTTTAAACTCAATGCCATTATACGAAAATCGGACGCTCTTGTCAATGAGATCGTCCGATTTCGCACCGGTAATTATTTAAATATATATTATTCTGGGAATTTTTATTCCGGGAATTTTTATGCGCGGGCCACAGAATCGGAACGGTTGATTTCCGGCAGGGAGATTACGCGTTCGCAGACCCTGTTCGCCAAGGCGACGTTGTGCGTGATCACGATCATGCCGAGGCCGTTCTTCGCCGCCGCCTTCAAGACAAACTCCCAGATCTGCGCCTGCGTGATCACGTCGAGCATGGTGCTGATCTCGTCGCAGATCAGGAATTTCGTGCGCGGCGCGAGCGCACGGGCGATGCAGAAGCGCTGCAACTCCCCGCCCGACAGCTCGTTCGGCCGGCGGGCGAGCCATTCCGCCTCGATGCCCATCGCCTCGAGCGTGTCCGCGTCCGGCGTCCACGCCTCGCACAGGATCCGCGACATCCTGTGCCGTGGGTTCACGGACAGCTCGGGATGCTGGCAGATCAGCTGCACGGGGCAGAAGCCCCTCGCGGGCAAGGGCGCGCCGTCCCAGAGCACCGCGCCCTCCGAAGGCGCGAGATAGCCCGCGAGTACCCGCGCGAGCGTGCTCTTCCCGCAGCCGGACGGGCCCACGAGCGCCACGCGCTCCCCCGCCTCCACGCACAGATCCAGCTTCTCCAGTATCTTTCCATCGCCCTTCGCGTAGCGAAAGGACAGCCGCCTCGCCTCAAGTCGCATGTACGCAGCGCACCTCCCCTCCGCGCAGCGGGCGCATGTCCACCGGGTCCGCGCAAGCCTCCGTTCGCGTGGCGCAGCGTTCCGCGAACAGGCAGCCCCGGGGCAGCTTGCCGGCGTAGGGCTGCGCGCCCGCGATTGGCCTGAAGGCGTTCTGCGGCAGCGCGTCGAGAAAAGCCCTGCTGTAGGGATGCCGGAGCGCGTCCCCTCCCGCGCGGAAGTCGCGGACCGGCGCGATCTCCACCGCGGTCCCGGCGTAGAACACGGCGATCCTGTCCGCGACCCGCAGCGCGAGATCGATGTCGTGCGTGACGAGCAAAACGGCCGCGCCCTCGTCGGCAAGCTGCCTGAAGTGCCGCAGGGCCTCCGTCGCGGTTTCCGCGTCGAGGCCCGGCGTCGGCTCGTCCGCCACGATCAGCGCGGGCGCGGCGACGACGGCCGTCGAAACCAGCACGCGCCGCGCCATTCCGCCCGAGAGTTGGAAAGGGAACATCCTTTCCACACGCGGCGCAAGACCGTATCGCGCAAAGGTCGCGCGCACCGCCCGCCGCGCCGCCGCGCCACCGCCCGCGCCGGCGGCCTGCTTGCCCACGCGCATGAGCGGATCGAGATAATCCACGGACTGCGGGATCAGCGCGATCTCCGTTCCGCGATACCGCCGTTGCAGCGCCGGCGTGAGCGCCTCGCCCTTGTAGAAGATGCGGCCCTCCGTCCTCGCGTTCGACGGCAATATGCCCAAAATGGCATGCGCGAGCAGGCTCTTGCCCGATCCGCTCGAACCGACCACCGCCACGATCTCCCCCTTGCGCACGTCCAGACTGAGCGACGGGATGACGCACAGCGATTCCCTGCGCAATCCCCTTCCGTACATGTCGAAGGATATCCGAAGCTCCCGCACCTCCAGTATCGACTGTGTGTTTTCCACCGTCAAGCGCGTCCCTCCTATTCGTTCCCGCTGTTCGGATTCAACAGCCTTTTCAGATTCTCGCCGATCAGGTCAAAGAGGATGACGGCGACGATCAGCATCAGCCCCGGGAAGAGCGCGAGCCACCACTTCCCCGTCGCGATATGGCGCATGGCCTCCGAGAGGATCACCCCTATCGCCGGCGTTTCGGCGGGCAGGCCGAAGCCGAGGAAGGTGACGGAGGCCTCGTGCATGACGGCGTGCGGAAACAGCAGCACGAGGCCGACGATATACACGGGCAGGACGTGGGGCAGGATATGCTCCCACGCCACCCGCAGCCGCGTCTTGCCCATGCGGTAGGCCGCCTGCACGTATTGCGCCGCGCGAAGCTGCAAAACCTCCGCGCGGACGAGCCGCGTAAGCTCCGGCCAATGCGTGAGCGCCACGCCGATCAGCACGCCCCGCGCGCCGCGACCGAGCATGTAGGAGATCAGAATGAGCAGCACGAGATGCGGAAGCCCCATGCACAGGTCCACGCACAGCAGGATGAACCTGTCGAAGCGCCCGCCCGCCACGGCGGAGGCGACGCCGAACACGAGGCCGATCATGGAGCTGATCAGCGAAGCGACCACGCCGATGACGAGGCTCGCGGACAGGCCCTTGATGCAGCGGAAGAACATATCGCGCCCCATGAAGTCGGCGCCGAACAGATATTTCGCCCCCGGCGGGGCAAACTTGTCGGCGTAGTGCACGGCGTAAGCGTCTTCCGGCATACACAGACCCCAAACGAACACGCCCAGCAGATAGACGGTCGCAACGACGATATAGATGAGCATGCGCGTTCTCGTGTTCGGCGCGAAGCCGAGGCGCGGCCTTTTGCGATCAGACATAGTCGCCTCCCTCCCGCAGCCGCGGATCGACGACGCCGTAGAGGATGTTCGCGATCAGGTTGCCCGAGAACACGAACAGCGCGCTGATCAGGGCGATCCCGAGTAGCAGCGGCGCGTCGCCGCTCAGCGCGGCCGTCGTCGTCGCCGTGCCGATGCCCGGATAGGAAAACACCGTTTCCGCGAGCGCCATGCCGCCGAACAGCTCACTGAAGGACGAGAACTGCAAGGTCACGGCGGGCAGGGCCGTATTGCGCAGTATATGCCTGAAAACGAGTTGCCCGCCGCTCTCGCCGCGCGCCCGCGCGAACAGGATGTAGTCGCCGTTCATGATCTCGATCAGCTTCTGCCGCGTGAACAGGGTGATCTTGCCGATGCTCACAATCGTGAGCGTGACCAGGGGCAAAATCAGATGGTATATCCTGTCGCCCAGGCTGACCTCTGCGGCGAGCTTGCCCGCCGGGACCGCCATGCCGAAGGGGAACAGGCCGAGCCGCACCGAAAAAAAGCTCAGGATCAGCAAGCCCAGCCAGAAGGTGGGCGCGGATTGCAGCACGAGGCAAAACAGCTTGGTCAGCCTGTCGAAGAGCCCGCCCCTTCGGAAGCCGGCGAGGATGCCCGCGGCGTAACCGAGCAGGCCGGAGAAGGTCCACGCGAGCAGCATGAGCACGACGGAATAGGAAAAGCGGTCCCTAATCACTTGGATCACGGGGCGCTTGTAGGCGATGGACATGCCGAAATCGCCGTGCAGAATGTTCTTCAGCCAGCTCGCGTAGCGCGCGGGCAGGGGCGCGTTCAGGCCCCAGTGCCGCGCGATTTCCTCCTTGGCTTCCTCGGAAAGCGTCGATTCCGTGCCGACGTAGGACACGAGCGGGTCTATCGGCGCCTTGACGATCAGCACGAAGGACAGAACGCTCACCAGAAAGAGCAGCAGGATCATCCTGCCGGCGATGCCCGCCATACGTTTGGACGGATGCTTGGACCGAGCTGTTTGCATGGTCACTCCTTTTTGGGTCGCACGATGTCACCCTTGGCGTCGGCGAAACGGCGCCGGGCCGTCCGCGAGCCTTCGGCCCTACCGCAGGGTCCAGTCCTTCATGTTGCAGATGATGGGCGAGCCGTGGCCGTGCGGATGCGGTATCTGCGTATCCGCGGAGATGTCCAGCCTATCCGCGACAAAGTAGCAATGCTCGATGTTCACGATATAGAGATAGGGGAAGTCCGCGTCCGCGATGTCCTGCGCCCGCTTCCAGTCCGCAATCGCGTCCTCTGCGGAAGCATCCGAGATCGCCTCGTCGATCAGCGCGTCCACCGCGGGATTGGCATAGCCCACCACGTTGTCGAAACCGCCGCCGAAGGCGCCGCGGGAATCGAACAGGGAGCGGAGGACCGTCGGGCTGTACTGGCCCCAGCCCCATACGACGCCCGCCGTGTTCATCCCGGCCGATATATCGTCCCAGCTTGCCGAATGCGCGTCGATCTTGATGCCGAGCGCGGCGGCGTCCTCCGCGAGCGCGGCCGCGAGCACGTAGCGATCCTCTGCGGCAAGCACGTCGAAGGCACAGGCGAGGCCGTCCTTTTCGCGGAAGCCGTCGCCGTCCGCGTCCACCCAGCCCGCGCTTTCGAGCAGCGCTCTCGCCTCGTCCTTGCGGTTGTCCTCGTAGGCGGCGCCGCTCGCCCAGACCAGGTTGCTCGTGAAGCCGACCGCGGGCTTGCCGATGCCGTTGAAGGCGTTTTGTATGATCGTTTCGCGGTCTATGCCGATGGCGAGCGCCTCACGGACGGCGATATCGGAGGTGATGTCGTTTCCGACCGCAAGGCCGTTCTTCTCTTGGGCGGGTTGCGTGGGCAGGCTGATGAGCCGCACATCCATCGTTTCGAGCGGGAACAGGGTCATGCCCGCAACGGTTTCGGAGGCGTAGTTCGGGCTGACCATCACGACGTCGAGCCGGCCCGAGCGCGCGGCGGCCAGCGCGGCGTCGTTGTCCATGTACACGAGCGTGACGCGGCCTATGGACGGAGCGCCCTCATAGTAATACGCGTTGGGCTCCGCGATGATCTGCTGGTTTGCGTCGTACTGCACGACCGTCCATGGACCCGTGCCGATGGGGTACTGCGCAAAGCGCTCCGCATCGTAGCCGTCGCTCGGGACGATGCCGAGCAGCGCCGTCGTGTCGAGGAAGGGCGAGAAGGGCTCCGAAAGCGTGAACGCGACCTCGTAATCGCCCGGGGCTTCTATGGATGCGAGCCGCGTGAGATCGACGTTTTCATTCTCGGCCTGCCCCTCCTTCACCTTCTCATAGGTAAAAACAACGTCCTCGGCGGTCATGTCGGAGCCGTCGCTGAATTTTACGCCCTCCCGCAGCTCGAAGGTATAGACGAGCGCGTCCTCGCTGACGCGCCAAGCCGTCGCCATGTCCGGAACGTATTCCGATTCCGGATTCACCTTCAGAAGCGCCGCGTTCGTGAACGGGTAGCCGTAGCTCATGGCGCCCTTCACGGGATCGAGGCTGCCGTCGAAGATCGTCGTGCCCACATAAGCCACGACGCCCGCGTCCGCTTCCGCAGCGGGCTCGCCGGACGATTCGGCGCCCGCGTCGTCCCCGCCCGCACAGCCCGCGAGCGCCGCCGCGACAAAAAAGAACACACAAGCGATTGCAAACAATTTTTTCATGATTCCCTCCCAAACAAAAAGCAAAGCCACGACGGAAAGTAAGCCGTTGCTCTGCGGCTTCACAAACCTTCGTGGCTTGTATGCGTCTTTCTTTGCGACAATATTGCGATGATGTCCGCGCGCGAACCTTCCTGATTCGCAAATCCGAAGCGATTATATCACGCGCGGGCGAGGCTTGTCAAGCGAAAATATTGGTAAAAATTTACAAAATACGCGCGATCAAAAATAATTTGCATTCCCATACGGCTTGTAATATAATAAGCGGGTACGTATATGCTCTCTGCCCCGGCTCGCGGCCGGGGCCGTTCAGTCCACAGGGAGGTGAAAAAGATTGAACAACTATGAACTGATGTTTATCATTGCGGCGGCTCTGGACGACGGCGCGAAGGAAGCGACGATTGAAACGGTCAAGGAGATCATTTCCAACGGCGGCGAGCTCGTCCGAGCGGACGTATTGGGGATCAAGAAGCTGGCGTATCCCATCAAGAAGAAGAACGAGGGCTTCTATGTGGTCGTCCTGTTCAAGGCGCCGCCGGATCTGCCGAAGGAACTCGACAGGCGGCTTCGGATTTCCGACAACGTGATTCGTCATTTGATCATCAACAAGGACGAGAAGTGAAAGTGAGGAGTTGCAATGAATCAGGTTATTCTAATCGGCCGACTCACGCGGGATCCGGAGGTCCGCTACACCGCAGATCAGATGGCCATCGCATCCTTCACGCTGGCGGTTGACAGACCGTTTACCGCCGGCAAGGAAAAACAGACCGACTTCCCGCGCATTACGGTTTTCGGAAAGCAAGCCGAAATCTGCGAGCGCTATCTTGCCAAGGGCCGACTGACGGCGGTGCAGGGCCGGATCCGGACCGGGAGCTACAAAAATAAGGATGGCACCACGGTCTACACGACGGAGGTCACGGCCGACAGAGTGGAATTCCTCGAATGGGGCGACAGAACGGAAAGGCAGGGCGGCGGTTTTGATCGCGGCGATTCCCTCTTTGGCGGCGCGGGATCGGGTGCCGGAACGGGTTTCGGAGCGGGTGAGGGCGCGGGCGCAGGGCCTGACGCATCGCGGAGCGCCGAGGTGCCGGACGGCTTTACGGCTCTGGAAGACGATGATGACATACCCTTTTGACGCAAGCCGGCCGGCCGGTCGTCCCCGCGCGACTTCGGACGATGTCCCGCGCCGGGGCTTTTCGTCGAAGGGATCCTTAAATTGATTATTCCCCGCAAAGGAGAAATACAAAATGTTGGATAAAAGAAGAGGCGGAATGCGGCGTAAGAAGATATGCCAATTCTGCGCGGACAAGACGGACAACATCGATTACAAGGAAGTCGAAAAACTGAAAAAATACGTTACGGACAGGGGGAAGATCCTGCCCAAGCGCGTGACGGGCACCTGCGCGATTCACCAGAGAGAGGTGGCAAGGGCCATCAAGCGGGCGCGCATCGTGGCGCTGCTTCCGTATACGGCGGACTGAGGCGGCCGCCGGGGCTTTCTGCGCGCACTGCGGAAGCGGGGGAACGACGCCGCTTCCGTTTTTTTGCGGAAACGAGCCGAAACGCGCAATCCCCGCGCGCGGCGGCCCTTTTTCAGACAGCGTAAAGCAGACGCAAAAACGCTTTCACGCCGACGGGCAGAACCGATTCGTCGAAATCGAAGCCGGCGCTGTGCAGGGGCGCGTTGCGTCCGAGGCCGAGGTGAAAGAATATGCCCGGGACCGCCCGCTGGTAGACGGAGAAATCCTCTGAGGTCATCGTCGGTGCGTCCGCCTCCGTGAACGTGAAGGCCTCGCCCGCATCTCCGTCCGGCAGGCGCCCCGGCGCGCGTCCGCACAAGGCGTCCCGAAATCGGTCGAACAGAGCGGGATCGTTGCGCACGGCCGGACAATGCCCGATGAGTTCAATCTCGACGCGGCAGCCGAATTCGCGTTCGATCCGCGACGCGACGGCGTGCAGACCCTCCTTCATGCGGTTGTGCACATCCTCCTCAAAGCAGCGCATCGTACCGTGCAGGACGGTATGGCCGGAGATGACATTCGTCGCGGTACCGCTCTCGAACATGCCGAATTTCAGCAGGCGAAGCGCATCGCTCGGAACGAGGCCGCTCTCCATCTCGTAGGCCTCTGTAACGAAGCGTGCGCCGGCCAGCAGCGCGTCCACACCTTTTTTCGCCGCGGCCGCGTGAACGCTTTTGCCGTATATATCGATGCGCGGGACGCAGGCCTCGGCCATGAAGGCCCCCTTGCGGCAGATGATGGCGCCCTTTTCGTATCCGGGCCAAAGATGCAGACCGAACACCTTGGAAACCTTGTATCTTTCGAACACGCCGGCATCGAGGATCTCCGGTGCGCCGCCCATTGTTTCCTCCGCCGCTTGAAATACGAGCAGTACGTTGTGCGGCAGCGTATCCATGCGCCGGGATATTTCCTCGGCGAAGCCGAGCAATACGGCCATATGCCCGTCGTGCCCGCAGGCGTGCATCCTGCCGGGATGCGTCGATGCGTAATCGCAATCGTTTGCCTCGGTGATGGGCAGGGCGTCCATATCGCTGCGAAAGGCCGTCGTGTCCGGCTTGCCCGCGTCGAAGTACGCGCACAGGCCGGTGCGGCCCGCGGGTATGAGCGTGCAGGGAAGCTCCGAGAGAACCGCCGCGACGTAGGCGCGGGTTTCGGGCAGGTCAAAGTCGAGTTCCGGTATGCGGTGCAGCCTTCTGCGGTGTTCCGTGAGCCTGTCGGACATAGCGCGCCTCCTTGATTTTCCTTGCGGCAGCCGCGTGACAGCCGCTCTTTCTCCCTATTTTACCGGTTCGGCGCACGAAATGCCACAGAAACCGAAAAAAAGCAACAACAAAAAACCCTTGACGTTCGAGCCCCAAGCCACTAATATAGTATATGAGGCCGCGCGGGAGCGCCTCCCGCAAAAGCCGCAAACATATGCGCCCGTAGCTCAGTTGGATAGAGCGTCAGACTCCGACTCTGAAGGCCGCACGTTCGAACCGTGTCGGGCGTACCACGCAAAACCCCTTGAGATCTCAACGATTTCAAGGGGTTTTGCCTTTTTTGCCCTTCCCGTTACGGTTCACACCAAGCCCAAGGCCGACCGCCTCCGGACTGTAACGCCAAATGATATTTGACCGGAAACTTTCGGTCGCTTGGTATTTATATTCTGTACGATGGTTTCTGATAACGGTTTTCCCTCGCCTTGTATGCACTTTCTTTGCAAAACCCACCCTTGACGGATATCGCGAACATAGATCATATGACGCGGATGTTTTCAAAACCCCGGCAAGGAGGCTTCGCATGTAGGCAAAGAAAAAAGGAAGAGCCCCCATAGCCTCACCATACACGAAAAGAGAATGATTTGTCAGCCGGGGAACGCGACCGGACAAAGCCAACGCGTATAAGGCACGTCGCGGCGCCGGTCCGCGACCCTTAGTGCCAAAAATCCTATTTACAAATCCACCATATTGCAGTATAGTAGATATCGAGCAGAGAGAGAAATTTCTGCACGGTTTGTATATGCCGTGAAGAAGCTCCGGGACGCACGGGACCCGGGACGGCCGGCTTTCGGACGGCCCTTTCGGGACGGAGCCCCGCGCGTGGGGCTTTGCGCTCTTTGCTTTCGCCCGCGCGCCGTCCGCGGATTCGAAACCAATGTGCGAAGGAGATGTATATGCAGTACGGCAGGAAGAAAATACTTCTCGTTGACGACAATCCCGTCAACCTGAAACTCGCGCGGAACACGCTGATGGATCTCTACGACGTATTCACGGTTCCGAGCGCGGAAAAGCTGTTCGTGTTCCTCGAAAAGACCCTGCCGGACATGATCCTTCTCGATGTTCTCATGCCCGACGTCGACGGCTACGAGGCGATGAGGCGCCTGATGCGCGACGAACGCACGAAGCACATCCCCGTCATATTCCTGACCGCAAGGACGGATACGGGCAGCGAGATGGAAGGGCTCTCTCTCGGCGCCGTGGACTACATCACAAAGCCCTTTGTCCCCCCGCTCCTGCTGAAGCGGGTCGAAACGCACATGCTCATGGAGGCTCGGAAGGCGGAGTTGACGCATATCAACGCCAACCTCGAGCGCATTGTGGCGGCAAAGACGAGCGCCGTGCTGGAACTGCAGGGCGCCGTGCTCGCGACGATCAGCGAGCTCGTGGAGTGCCGGGACGACATCACGGGGGGCCATGTCGAGCGCACCTCGCGCACCATGCGCCGGCTCGTCGGCGCGATGCTGGAGCGGAACATCTACCGCGACGAGTTCTCGTCCTGGGATATCGAATTGTTCCTGCAATCGTCGCAGCTGCACGACGTGGGCAAGATAGCCATTCACGACGACATATTGCTGAAGCCCGCCAAGCTGACACACGACGAGTTTGAGGAGATGAAGAAACACGCCGTATACGGCGAGGAGATCATAGAC